>DATKVR010000089.1:0-3979 GCA_035529955.1 Gallionella sp. | reverse complement strand
TATCATGGCTCGTCCATCAGACAAAAAGAAAGATGACAAGAACAAACGCTCTTCCCGCAACAACCTGTTCAAGCGCCGCAAGTTCTGCCGCTTTACAGTAGAGAAGATCGCCGAAGTCGATTACAAGGATATCAACATCCTGAAGGAATTCATTGCCGAAAACGGCAAGCTGATTCCGGCACGCATTACCGGTACCAAAACACGCTATCAGCGCCAGTTGAGCACCGCCGTAAAACGCGCGCGCTTCCTTGCCCTGATGCCTTACACTGATCTGCACTAAGGAGTCCGGACATGCAAATTATATTGATGGAAAAAGTGGCCAACCTCGGCTTATTGGGTGAAGTGGTCAAGGTAAAAAACGGATTCGCCCGCAATTTTCTGATCCCGCAAGGCAAGGCAAAGCGCGCCACTGCAACCAATATGGCCGAGTTTGAAGTGCGTCGTGCCGAACTTGAAGCCGCCGACAAGATCAAGCTTGCAGAGTCGCAAACACGCGGCGAGAAGCTGGCTGGCTTGACTGTGCAGATCGTGCAAAAGGCCGGCGTGGACGGCAAGCTGTTCGGCTCGGTCACCAACGCCGATATCGTGTCCGTGCTCGCGGCGCAGGGCTTCGAAATCGAGAAGTCACAAGTGCGCATGCCTGAAGGCCACCTGAAGCAGATTGGCGATCACCCTGTCAACATCGCGCTGCATACCGATGTGGTGGTGGGGATCACGGTTTCGGTTCTCGGCGAACAGTAAACCATTACCGTAGCGACGCAACAAAAAAAGGACTGGCAACAGTCCTTTTTAGTTTTCGGGTTTTGCCCGTTAGCAGGGTAAAATGACTTTTGCTCAACAGCTATCGTGATTTAATTCCATGCAAAATTTTTCCGGCGCCGACGCGCAACTCGACCAGATCAAATTGCCCCCGCATTCGGTGGAAGCCGAACAGTCGGTTTTGGGCGGATTGTTGCTGGAAGCGGGTGCGCTGGACAAGATCACCGACCTGGTGAACGCCGACGATTTTTATCGCCAGGAGCACCGTTTGATCTTCCGCCAGATCATGCGTCTGAGCGAGCAGGCAAAGCCGGTTGACGTGATCACCGTGGCCGAAGCGTTGGAGATTGCAGGTGAGCTGGACAAGGTCGGTGGGCTGCCATACCTTGGCGGATTGGCACAGAACGTTCCGTCTGCAGCCAACATTCGCCGCTATGGCGAAATCGTGCGCGAGCGTTCCATCATGCGCAAGCTGGCGGAAGTCGGCAGCGATATCGCCAGCAGCGCCTACAACCCGACAGGACGAGATGCGGCGCAATTGCTCGACGAGGCGGAAAGAAAGGTATTCGAGATCGCCGAGGCCGGATCGAAAGGCAAGCAGGGATTCGTTGCCATGCCACCATTGTTGACAGAAGTGGTGGAGCGTATCGAGACGCTGTATGGGCGCGACAATCCCAGTGACATCACCGGAACCGCAACCGGATTTACTGATCTGGACCGCATGACTTCGGGTTTGCAGCCCGGCGACTTGGTCATTGTTGCCGGCCGCCCGAGCATGGGCAAGACCGCGCTTGCGATCAACATTGCCGAGAATGTGGCAATGGACAGCAAACTGCCGGTGGCGATCTTCAGCATGGAAATGGGCGCGACTCAGCTGGCGATGCGTATGCTCGGTTCGGTCGGCAAACTCAACCAGCAGGATTTGCGCACCGGGCGTTTGCAGGACGACGACTGGGGCCGGCTGACCCATGCGCTGGGCAAATTGAATGATGCCCCCATCCATATCGACGAAAGCGCCGCGCTTTCTGCACTGGACCTGCGGGCCAGGTCGCGGCGACTGCACCGCCAAAGCAACGGACTCGGCCTGATCGTGGTTGATTACCTGCAATTGATGAGTTCCAACGCAGGCAAGGCCAGCGAAAATCGCGCCACGGAAATCTCGGAAATCTCGCGCTCGTTGAAAGCCCTGGCGAAAGAATTGCAGGTGCCGGTGATTGCGCTGTCGCAGTTGAATCGCAGTCTGGAACAGCGCCCCAACAAGCGGCCGGTGATGTCCGATCTGCGCGAGTCCGGCGCGATCGAACAGGACGCCGACCTGATCCTGTTCATCTACCGCGATGAAGTCTACAACAGCGACTCGCAGGACAAAGGCAAAGCCGAGATCATCATCGGCAAACAGCGTAACGGGCCGATCGGGATGGTGGCGCTCGCTTTCCGGGGTGAATACACGCGCTTCGACAATCTGGCGCCCGGTAGCTATTGATTTGTACCCTGCGGTTGACAAACCAGCCCAGCGTTTGATCATGATTTTTCTTCACCAAATTATCCGCGCACGCCCCAGGTTGGCATTTGCAATCGCCGCAGGGTTGCTCATCGAATTGGTGATCCCGCCTCACTGGAATCCGGTTACACGGGTATTGATCGGCTGGAATACAACCGTGTGGTCTTATCTTTGTTTGATGGGCTACTTGATGATACGAGCCAGCCACGACAAAGTGCGGTTGATTGCAGTGCAAGAGGACAAGGGCGCGATTGCGATTCTTGCCATCATGTCGACTGCTGCCATCGTGAGTCTGGTTGCGGTTGTTCTTGAACTTTCTTCGGTCAAGGAATTGGCCTTCAGTGGCCGCATGGTTCACTATGCTTATACCGGTTTGACGGTGTTTGGCTCATGGTGTCTTGTCGCAACGCTGTACACATTTCACTACGCGCGTATCTACTACAGGTCCCCTGTCGAACAACGGGCGCTGCGCTTTCCGGACAACGAAACAACACCGAATTACTGGGATTTTCTTTACTTTGCATTCACGATCGCGGTCGCTGCCCAGACTTCCGATGTTGCGGTCATGACACGTCCGATGCGCAAGACAGTACTTGCGCAATCGGTACTCAGCTTTTTTTTCAATGTTGCCATCCTTGGCTTGACGATCAATATCGCAGCCAGTCTGGTTGGATCATGAGCAGGCCGGTTCAGGGATATTTCCCTGCCCATACAAACCGGGCATCAATTTTATCTTATTGAATTGTTCCCGCCATGGCACGCCGCGACCATTATCACGTGTATGTGATCGAACTGTCGAAAGACGTTCTCTACATTGGCCGTTTCAAAAAAGCCAACCCCGATTACGTTACCGGGAAACCCTGCGTTTACGTCGGGATGACGGGACTGGATCCCGATGTGCGTTTCGACAAACACAAGGCGGGTATCCAGGCCAACCGTTATGTGAAGGAATTCGGCTTGCGCCTGTTACCCAAACTTTATGAATTTTATAACCCGATGCCTTATGACGGCGCACGTGACATGGAAGTTGAGTTGGGGATAGCGCTGCGTGAAGCCGGGTATGGTGTCTGGCAGGGGTGATTTTGTTTGGAGAAAAATAGGCTTTCGGATACAATGCCGACCCTGTAATAGGCGCGTAGCTCAGCTGGTTAGAGCACTTGGTCGACATCCAAGGGGTCGATGGTTCGAGTCCATTCGTGCCTACCACAAAAAAACAATGGGTTAGATCATGTTTTGGTCTAGCCCATTTTTCATTTTTAGGGCTAATGGGTACACCGGTGGGTACACCAGAGAATTGCTATGAATGGGTTGTTGGTCTAAAAATATTTTCGTGCCGTTAACGTCCGCAGACGTGCGTTAGCCCCATACCCGCCTAAATAAATGCATCCAGAGCTTGCTGTTCAATTTAGTTTTAAATTATAATTGGGGTGCGCCTACCATGGCGGCTGCCTAGAGCAGTGAGATGCCAGACCGTGAAATATCGAGGAAGCGTCTCCGTTTCAAAGCCTTATTGCAGAATGTTTGTTGCTGACTATTACATCCTAAGTTTTGTTCGGACGTGCTGTTAGTGAGGCTTTATCAAGCTTATCGTTAGTATATAGGCGTGCAGGTATAACGCTACCAATCTCGGTTTTATTTTGAGAGGTAGTGATTCGCCCACGCACAGGATGCCCCTAAGGGGGTGTTGTGGCTATCTGACTATAGGCTTTTCCTCGATCA
>DATKVR010000088.1:0-52463 GCA_035529955.1 Gallionella sp. | reverse complement strand
TTGTAATAGCGCGCTTTACGAATTAGCCAAGGAATAAAAGATTATGAAACGTACTTACCAGCCATCCGTTATCAAGAGAAAACGTACCCATGGTTTTTTGGTGCGTATGAAAACACGCGGTGGCCGCGCTGTAATCCGTGCTCGCCGTGCCAAAGGTCGTGCAAGACTCGCTGTCTAGTATCTCGGGCAAGTTTGATTCCGCACGCAGGTTGTTGCGTGCAGACGGTTTTGAACATGTTATTCAAGCTGAAAATATTGCCGAAAAGCAGTTCAAAATATTTTTTGCGCCAAATTCGGGCAAATTTGCCCGCTTGGGTATCGTTGCAAGCAAGAGAACGCTACCCCGCGCAGTACAACGAAACCATGTAAAGAGAATCATTCGCGAAGTCTTTCGCCAGCACAACATCAAACATATCAGTTTGGATCTGGTTGTAATGGTAAGACGCAATTACCCCCTTATGGCAGCTGCACAGATCGATAATTTGAAGAAGCTCTTTAGTCAGCTAGAAAACAGATGCGCAGATTTGTAATTACGCTGTTGCGAGGCTATCAATACCTGATCAGTCCTCTACTTACCCCTAGTTGTAGATTTACGCCGAGTTGCTCCAATTATGCCCGTGAAGTGATAGAAAAACACGGTGTATTAAAAGGTGGGTGGCTCACTATTAAACGATTGTTGCGGTGCAATCCCTGGAACCCCGGCGGATACGACCCCGCGCCCTAACATTAGGCTTGAACATGGATCTCCAAAGAATATTTCTGTTTTTAATTTTCTCATTTTCGCTAATGTTGGTTTGGGATGGTTGGCAGCGCCACGAGCATCCTGAGCAACCAATTCAACAGAAGTTGCTTGAAAAATCCCAGGATGTCCCATCAGTTCTAACGCAGCAAGACAGCCATGCTGCTTCGGACAAGAGTTCGGCAAGCATAGAACAACAATCTGTCCAGCAACAAACCGGAAAGATAATCAAGGTAAAAACAGATTTTCTTGAGGCGGAAATTAACACGCTTGGTGGAAATATTACCTATCTGGCTTTGCTTAAGCAGCCGGACACGCTTGATAAGGATAAGCCACTGGTTCTATTCAATCGCGGCAAGGGAACGCATAATTATTTTGCGGAGAGCGGACTCATTGGTCCGGGCTTGCCTAACCACAACAGCTTGTTTGAAACCAATCAAGATCACTATGAGCTTTCAGGAAACGACCAACAGGTACAGGTAAAACTCGAAGCACAAAGTGATTCCAAGCTGAAAGTGACCAAGATAATCACTTTTCACAAGAGTAGTTATGTGATTGATATTACCTACGAAATGGATAATGTAGGAAAACAACCAATAACAACGAGCAGTTACTTTCAGTTGATTAGAGATAGCGTTGCACCAGCGGGTAGCCTTCGTTTTTTGCCTACCTACACGGGCGTCGAGGTGTATACCAACAAGAATAAGCTTGAGAAGGTGAAGTTTGCTGATATAGACAAAGGGAAGTTGGAATATCCAAAGCAGTCAGACAACGGCTGGATTGGAATCCTGCAGCATTATTTTGTTTCGGCATGGCTACCGAAAGAAGGAACCAACCGAGAGTATTTTACGCACAAATTAGACGGGGGATTGTATTCCGTCGGGGTTGTTTTGCCGAGCGTGGTTATCAATCCTGGACAGACAGCGAGCGAGAGCTCCAGATTATATGCAGGTCCAACCGAAGCAACCTTGAACAAGATCGCTCCCGGTTTTGGTCTGACGGTGGACTATGGATGGTTGACCGTTATAGCCGTTCCAATATTCTGGGTCATGTCATGGTTTCATTCCTGGATAGGTAATTGGGGTGTTTCCATCATTTTGCTCACTTTTTTGATCAAGCTAATATTTTTCCCTCTTTCGGCGGCCAGTTATCGCTCAATGGCCAAGATGAGATTAGTTGCCCCCAAGCTGGAAAAAATAAAGAAGCAGTATGCCGATGACCGCGAACAGTTGAATCGCGCCATGATGGAATTGTATAAAACCGAAAAAATAAACCCGTTGGGCGGATGTTTGCCGGTTGTAATCCAAATACCTGTTTTTATTGCGTTATATTGGTCAATTTTGGGTAGCGTTGAGATGCGCAATGCGCCATTTTTTGGCTGGATAACCGACTTGTCATCGCCAGACCCATATTATATTTTGCCTTTGATTATGGGGGCGAGCATGATGATACAAATGCGCCTCAATCCCAAGCCTGCAGATCCGATGCAAGCCAAGGTTATGCAATTCATGCCTATCATTTTCAGCGCAATGTTTTTCTTTTTCCCTGCTGGATTGGTGCTGTATTCGATCGTGAATAATGTGCTTTCCATTACCCAGCAGTGGTTCATCACAAGGCGTGCTGTGGCTGAGAGCAAAGGTGCTGCCCCAAAGCGCTGATACAATTGCTGCAGTTGCCACTGCACAAGGGCGGGGCGGGGTAGGCGTAATTCGCATATCTGGACACAACGTCCAAAAGCTTGCTCAAGCGATTCTGGGAAAGTTGCCAAAACCCCGGTACGCGACCTTTGCCGATTTTCAGCAAGAAAAAGGCGAAACCCTGGATCAGGGAATCGCATTGTATTTTCCAGCCCCAAATTCATACACTGGCGAGGATGTCTTGGAGTTGCAAGGACATGGCGGCCCAGCAGTGCTGCAGATGCTTTTGCAGCACTGTATTGATTTGGGCGCTCGTCTTGCACAACCAGGCGAATTCACCCGACGGGCTTTTCTTAATGGCAAGATTGATCTTGCACAGGCAGAAAGCGTTGCCGACCTGATTGAAGCCAATTCTGCTGAAGCAGCAAAATGCGCGTTTCGCTCCCTGCGCGGAGATTTTTCTGCAGCCATACACATATTAATTGATGAGCTGATAAATTTGCGCATGTTGGTCGAGGCGATGCTGGATTTCCCTGATGAACAAATAGATGCGGTTGACCTCACCCGTCGCGAAGAGCTGCTTAATAGCGTCAGATCCAAATTGCAGCTCACCTTGGATACCGCCAAACAGGGCAGCTTGCTGCGCGAAGGCGCGCATGTGGTTATTGCCGGGCAGCCAAACGTAGGGAAATCGAGTTTGTTGAACCGGTTAGCGGGAGAGGACGTGGCTCTGGTCAGCAATATTCCCGGCACTACCCGAGATGTCATTCGTCAAGCTATACAGATTCGCGGTGTTCCGTTGCATATCATGGATACGGCAGGGTTGCGTGAATCACAAGATGCCGTGGAAAACATGGGTATCGCACGCACGCATCAAACTTTGTCCCGCGCAGACCTGATCCTGTTGTTGCTGGATGCCAGCCAGGGCATAACAACTGAGGACAAGTCGATACTTGCGGGGCTGCCGCCAGAGATACCGCGACTGCTGGTATTTAACAAGGCTGATTTATTGATCGGCAAGCCAATAACTGATTTGGAAGTAAGCGACCCCTATGTCTTTGTTTCAGCAAAAACCAGTGAAGGACTCGACGCACTGCTAACCGGCTTGCTTGATGCAGTAGGGTGGCGAGATATGGAAAGTGGCGTATTTATGGCACGTGAGCGTCATCTCCGTGCCTTGACTCTCGCCCAAACCAGTCTGAAGCGCGCACAAGACTTGATCGCCCGACCGGAACTTTTTGCTGAAGAATTACGGCTGGCGCAGCTTGCGCTTGATGAAATTACGGGTGAATTTACCCCGGATGATTTGCTCGGCGAAATTTTCAGTCGTTTTTGCATTGGAAAATAAGACTAATTGTTTCACGTGAAACACAGAGTTTGGGATTGCAGCCGAGCTGTTGTATGATGCGCGTCCTTTTCAAAGCAATGCCGACATGGAATTTCCTGATGTATTTGATGTGATTGTAGTGGGCGGGGGACACGCTGGAACAGAGGCGGCCTTGGTTAGCGCTCGCGCCGGCTGCAAAACTTTGTTGCTCAGTCACAACATCGAAACATTGGGGCAGATGTCCTGCAACCCTTCAATTGGCGGAATTGGCAAAGGGCACTTGGTCAAGGAAGTGGATGCACTCGGAGGGGCAATGGCTGCCGCTACCGATGAAAGCGGAATACAGTTCCGCATGCTGAATGCAAGTAAAGGACCGGCTGTCCGCGCGACAAGGGCGCAGGCCGATCGCTTGTTGTATAAACAGGCGATCCGAGGCAGGCTGGAAAATCAGCCCAACCTCTGGCTGTTTCAGCAAGCGGTTGACGATTTGCTGGTCGAGCAGGATCGCGTTTGCGGAGTTGTATGCCAACTTGGTTTGCGATTCAAGGCGAGCGCCGTGGTATTGACGACAGGCACCTTTCTTTCCGGTTTGATCCATGTTGGCCAGTCAAATTACCAGGCAGGACGCGCCGGTGATCCTCCCTCGGTCAGCCTGGCACACCGCCTTCGCGAACTCAGCCTGCCCGTGGGTAGGTTAAAGACCGGGACACCACCGCGCATTGATGGGCGAACCATTGATTATTCAGTCATGCAGGAACAGCACAGTGACAAACCTGAACCGGTTTTTTCATTTATGGGTGATGCCGTATCGCATCCGAAACAGG
Organism: Gallionella sp.; assembly: GCA_035529955.1. Taxonomy (GTDB): domain Bacteria; phylum Pseudomonadota; class Gammaproteobacteria; order Burkholderiales; family Gallionellaceae; genus Gallionella. Next base: position 47,936 of record DATKVR010000088.1, on the reverse strand, counting down.
TGCCTTGCTGGATAACCGAAACCAATCAGAATACGCACGACATTATCCGTAAAGGATTGGATCGTTCACCATTGTTCACCGGTGTGATTGAGGGTGTGGGGCCGCGCTATTGCCCTTCCATAGAAGATAAAATATCCCGCTTTGCCGATAAGTCGTCGCATCAGATATTTCTTGAGCCGGAAGGATTGACCACTCACGAAGTTTATCCCAATGGAATTTCCACCAGTTTACCCTTTGATGTTCAATTAGACTTGGTTCGTTCCATCAAGGGTCTGAAAAACGCTCACATCCTGCGTCCCGGATATGCGATCGAATATGATTATTTTGATCCGCGCGGTTTGAAAAAATCGTTGGAAACCAAGGCGATACAAGGGCTGTTTTTCGCAGGACAAATAAACGGGACAACCGGTTATGAAGAGGCCGCTGCGCAGGGTTTGTTGGCAGGGCTGAATGCGGCTTTACAAATTAAGCAGCAAGATGCATGGTGCCCGCGCAGAGACGAGGCCTATTTGGGGGTGCTGGTTGATGATTTGATCACGCGCGGGGTTTCTGAGCCGTACCGTATGTTTACCAGTCGCGCAGAATATCGCCTGCAATTGCGCGAGGACAATGCGGATTTGAGGCTGACCGAAATCGGCCGGAAATTCGGCATTGTTGATGATGAACGCTGGAAAGCGTTCGAGATAAAACGTGAAGAAATTGCCCGGGAACAAGAGCGGTTGCGAACCACTTGGCTAAGCCCGCGCAATGTGCCGGCGGAGGACACAATCAGGGTTCTGGGCAAGCCAATAGAGCGCGAATATTCGTTGCATGAGTTGTTGCGCCGACCCGATGTAAGTTACTCAAGTCTGTTATCGTTGCCCGGCGCAGGTTCGGGGGTCATTGATATTAAAGTTGCCGAACAGGTAGAAACCCAGGCTAAATATTATGGTTATATTGAACGTCAACGCGAGGAAATTGAGCGCAACGAACAGTATGAAACTTTGGAGCTGCCCGATTTATTCGACTATTCTCAAGTGCGCGGGTTGTCCATCGAAGTACAGCAAAAGCTAAATCTGCATAAACCAGAAACAATAGGACAGGCAGCGCGCATTTCCGGCATGACGCCTGCCGCGATATCTTTGCTGCTGGTTCACCTTAAACGTGGTTTTCGTGCAGGTCCCCCGGTTCAAAAATCGGCATGAGTTTACCCGAGGAACTGCGACTCGGCGTTGAACAGCTGGGAATTGTGCTTGGCGTACAGGCTCAGGACAGATTGCTGAATTATTTGGACTTGTTGAACAAATGGAACAAGGTCTATAACCTGACCGCGATTCGCGATCCGCATCAAATGATAAGCCTTCATTTGCTTGACAGCCTTTCCGTGATCAAGCACTTATGGCCTGGACAGTGGTTGGATGTAGGGTGCGGTGCGGGCTTGCCTGGAATGGTACTGGCGATTGCGCAGCCAGATTGGCGGATCACAATGCTGGACAGCAACAGCAAAAAAACCAGCTTCGTACAGCAGGCCATTATCGAATTGGGATTGACCAACGCAAACGTAATTTGCGCGCGCGTAGAAGATTGGCGGCCAACAGTACGTTTCAATGGCATTATTTCCCGCGCATACACAGAGTTGGGCGATTTTTTGCGCAGCACACGGCACCTGATGGCCGAACATGGAAGTTGGGCGGCGATGAAAGGATTGCCGGAACAAGAGTTGGCGAGGCTTCCCGGGGGATGCAGGGTAGATCGAGTTATACCACTACAAGTACCGGGTTTGCATGCAGCGCGCAGCCTGGTCATTGCAACATGCAAAGGGAGCGAGGCCACATGACGAAGATATTGGCAGTAACTAACCAAAAGGGCGGTGTAGGAAAAACGACAACGGCGGTAAACCTTGCCGCCAGTCTGGCCGCCGCCAAGCAGCGGGTGTTGCTGATAGATCTTGACCCGCAGGGTAATGCCACGATGGGCAGCGGTATCGATAAACGAGATTTGCGTGCCAGCGTCTATGAAGTGCTGCTGGGCAGCAAAACGATAACTGAAGCGCGTACTTTTGCAGATGCCGGTAAATACGATCTGCTTCCAGCGAACCGCGACTTGGCCGGAGCAGAAATCGAATTGGTGGATATGGCTAACCGCGAAATGCGGCTGCGAGATGCGGTGCAGTCGGTTGCCGGGGAATATGAATTTGTACTGATCGATTGCCCGCCCGCGCTTAATTTATTGACGCTGAATGGATTGTGCGCAGCCAAGTCGGTGATGATCCCGATGCAATGCGAATACTATGCGCTCGAGGGTTTGAGCGACTTGGTGAATACCATACGCAAGGTACGCGCCAATCTGAACCCCGATTTGGAAATCGAGGGATTGCTGCGCACCATGTTCGATCCGCGTAATGCCCTGGCGCAGCAAGTGTCGGATCAATTGCAAGAACATTTCGGCAGCAAAGTTTATCGCACCGTCATTCCGCGCAATGTGCGTCTGGCGGAAGCACCCAGTTTTGGTGTGCCGGTGTTATATCACGACAAATTATCAAAGGGCACACAAGCGTATCTGGCTTTGGCCGGTGAGCTATTGAATAACGCGGCGCAACCTGCTGCAACGGTATAAAGGGATTAATCATGGCAAAGCTGCACAAGGGATTGGGACGCGGACTGGATGCATTGTTATCAGGAGGCACCAGTGAAAAAGACGAAGTGATGCGCGACTTGAATGTCGCGCTGCTCAGGCCCGGCAAATACCAGCCCAGAACGCATATGGATGAAGCCTCACTGAACGACCTGGCCGCATCGATAAAGGCCCAGGGAATTATGCAGCCTATCCTGGTTCGGCAAATAGCCGATAGCAATTATGAAATTATTGCCGGCGAGCGGCGCTGGCGGGCGGCGCAGTTGGCGGGACTGACACATGTTCCGGTGCTGGTGCGCAGCGTTCCCGATAATGCGGCGTTGGCGATGGCATTGATTGAAAATATACAGCGCGAAAATCTGAATCCGCTCGAAGAGGCAGTCGGAATACAGCGTCTTATTGATGAATTCAAAATGACCCACCAAGTTGCCGCAGAAGCGGTAGGAAGATCCCGCAGCGCAGCAAGCAATTTGCTGCGTCTGTTAAAGCTACCGAAAGCCGTGCAAAACTTGCTGATGGATAACAAGCTGGATATGGGGCATGCGCGCGCATTGTTGCCGCTGGAAAGTGCGCATCAGATATTGCTTGCAAATAAAATCGTGCTGGAACAACTATCCGTCCGTGAAGCTGAAAAACTCGTACAAAAGCAGAATAGCGAACCGGAGAATGAAAAGCACAAGAAAGCGGGCAAACCCAACCGCGACACCATGCGTTTGCAGGAGGAAGTCAGCGCACAAATTGGCGCGCGCATAGAAATCAGGCCGGGTGCCAAAGGCGCGGGAAAATTGATCATCGAATACATGAATCATGGTCAACTTGAAGAATTCCTGGACAAGTTGAAAAAGAGCAAATAACTTGAACAAAGAGCCTGGTAACATTCAGCAACAATGTTTGACACCCCATGAAAACGCCGCTATCATCCCGCCGCTTTTGCATGTTGAAGCCAAAGAGAGAAAAATTGCGCACCGAGTGAACTTGTTGCAAATAGCGGTAACGCTATTTGCCGCAAGCATTGCTTTCAGCATAAAAGACACGCCGCAACTTGCCATAGCGGTGTTGGGTGGCGGCGGAATATCCGTAGTCAATGGCGCATTATTGGCCTGGAGGATGGTTCGAGCCGCTTCACATCCTGCCCATGAAGCACATCAACAATTACGGCTCATGTATTTTTACGCCGCCGAAAGGTTTCTGGTGGTTATAGCGCTGCTTTGCATGTGCATGGTGGTGTTGAAATTATCGCCACTGGCACTATTGGGTGGTTTCGTATTGGGGCAAGCGGTACTACTAGCGGGCCAACTAATTTTGAGTAGTTCTAGATCTAGATTGTGATTAAAAATGGCTAGTGAACCACACACATCTGCTGAATACATCAAGCACCATTTGCAGAATTTGACGTATGGCAAATTGCCCGACGGCACCTGGGGTATAGCGCACACCCATGAACAAGCCAAAGCGATGGGATTTTGGGCGTTAAATCTGGATACGCTCTCGGTGTCTCTGTTGCTTGGCCTCATTTTTATTTTTATTTTCCGCCTTGCAGCCAAAAATATTTCTGCCGGTATTCCGGTCGGGCTACAGAATTTTTGCGAATGGTCAGTCGAGTTTGTCGACAATAATGTGCGCGGATCGTTTTCCGCCAAAAACGACATGGTAGCCCCATTGGCGCTGACCATTTTCTTTTGGATTTTCTTGATGAACCTGATGGACTTGTTGCCGGTAGACTATGTGCCATTCTTGATGGGGAAACTGGGCGTTCCTTTTTTCAGAATCGTACCTTCGGCCGATCCGAACGCGACCTTTGGCATGGCAATAGGCGTGTTTTTGCTGATCCTTTACTACAGCATAAAAATCAAAGGCATAGGCGGATTCATCGGTGAGCTGACATTGCAACCTTTTGGCAAATGGGGTATGCCGGCAAACCTGTTGCTCGAGGGCGTCAACCTGATAGCCAAACCCATTTCCCTTGCGCTGCGTCTGTTTGGCAACATGTATGCTGGCGAAATGATCTTTATTCTTATTGCGCTGATGGGCGGAGCATGGGTGGGGCTGACACCGGGAGGCGTTACCCTGTACGGCTCACAGATTCTGCTGTCGCTGGGATGGGCAATTTTCCATGTTTTGATCGTGACTTTGCAGGCGTTCATATTCATGGTGTTGACCGTGGTCTACCTGGATATGGCACACCAAGAGCATCACTAACCAATTTTAACAACCTTAACTTTAATAACAGGAGAAATAGAAAATGGACATGGCACACGCACTGCTTTACATCGCTGGAGCCCTGATGATGGGTTTGGGCGCACTTGGCGCTGCCGTTGGTATTGGTATTCTGGGCGGCCGTTTCCTGGAAGGCGCTGCCCGTCAACCCGAGCTTATCCCCATGTTGCGCACCCAGTTCTTCGTGGTAATGGGCCTGGTTGATGCGGTTCCAATGATTGCTGTTGGTATTGCGATGTACGTTCTGTTCGCGGTTGCATAAGCATCCCGGGCAACAACGTATAACTAAAGAAAGGAAGCTTGCATGAATATCAATGCGACACTTCTAGCTCAGACGATAATGTTCGCGCTGTTTGTGTGGTTTTGTATGAAGTTTATATGGACCCCAATCATGGCTGCGCTTGATCAACGCAAAAAGCAAATCGCCGATGGCCTGGCCGATGCCGAGAGAGCGAAACTGGACCTGGAGTTGGCGGCCAAACGCTCAGCGGACATTTTGCGTGAAGCAAAGGAAAAGGTCAGCGAAATCGTGGCAAACGGTGAAAAGCGCGCCAGCGAGATTGTCGAAGCGGCCAAGGAACAGGCAAAGGTTGAAGGTGACCGCATCATTTCAGGAGCGAAAGCAGAAATCGATCAGGAGGTGTTCCGTGCGCGGGAATTGTTGCGCACCCAGGTATCGGCAATCGCACTGGCTGGTGCAAGCAAAATTCTCGGCCGTGAAATTGATGCCAAGGCGCACAATGATCTGCTTGATAAGCTCGTTTCGGAATTATAAATACCATGTCTGAAGCGATCACCACCGCAAGACCCTATGCCCAGGCGGCATTTGACGAAGCGCAACAGCTGGCGGATCTGAAAGGCTGGTCGGAAGCACTTGTTTCTCTGGCAGAGACAATCTGCCATCCTGAAGTTAGCTCGGCAATAACCAATCCCCGCGTTGCCCAAACGCAGCTCGAAAGCCTGATGGACGGTTTGATGGGCCGACAGGCATCGATTCAACAGCGCAACTTTGTCCGGATACTGGTGGACAATCAGCGTCTGCTCCTGCTTCCGGAAATTGTCGCCATCTTTGAGGCGCTGCGTGCCGAAGCGGAAAAAACCGTTAATGCGGTGGTTGAATCAGCGTTTGAATTGTCTGCTGCGCAGCAGGAAAAAATCAAAAACTCGCTGAAAGCGAGGATGGGCCGGGAAATAAAGCTGGTCTGTAAAGTAAACAAGGAATTGTTGGGTGGCGTGGTCATCCGCGCCGGAGACAAAGTGATCGACGGTTCTGCCCGCACCCGCCTAGGCGAGATGGCAAACGCGCTGGCCTGATAACAGATATATCAACGAGGAAATACAGATGAAGCTCAACCCATCCGAAATTAGCAATCTAATACGCAGCCGTATCGACAACTTCGAGGAACTGACCCAAGCGCGCACCGAAGGTACGGTCGTCAGCGTCACCGACGGTATCGTTCGGGTACACGGCCTTTCAGACGTGATGCAAGGTGAAATGCTGGAGTTCCCCGGCAACACTTTCGGACTTGCGCTTAACCTCGAGCGTGATTCTGTCGGCGCCGTTATTCTGGGTGAATACGAGCATATATCCGAGGGTGACACCGTCAAATGTACCGGCCGTATTCTGGAAGTGCCTGTAGGCCCCGAACTGTGCGGACGTGTTGTAAATGCGCTGGGCCAGCCCATCGACGGCAAGGGTCCGATCAACACCAAGATGACCGACAAGATTGAAAAAGTCGCGCCGGGTGTGATCGCGCGAAAGTCGGTCGACCAACCCGTGCAAACCGGTTTGAAGTCGATCGACTCCATGGTTCCGGTGGGTCGCGGGCAGCGCGAATTGATCATCGGTGATCGTCAAACCGGTAAAACCGCCGTTGCGGTAGACGCAATCATCAATCAAAAAGGCCAGAACATGACCTGCGTCTATGTTGCGGTCGGCCAAAAGGCCTCGACCGTGGTCAACGTGGTGCGCAAACTGGAAGAGCACGGCGCGCTTGGCTACACGATCGTGGTGGTTGCAACGGCATCCGATTCGGCCGCGATGCAATTCCTCGCGCCTTATGCCGGTTGCACCATGGGCGAATATTTCCGCGATCGCGGCGAAGACGCGCTGATCGTTTATGACGACTTGACCAAGCAAGCCTGGGCTTACCGCCAGATATCATTGCTGCTGCGCCGTCCGCCGGGTCGCGAAGCCTATCCCGGCGACGTGTTCTATCTGCACTCGCGCCTGCTGGAGCGTGCAGCGCGTGTGAATGCCGATTACGTGGAAGCCTTCACCAAGGGTGCAGTCAAGGGAAAGACCGGTTCGCTGACCGCTTTGCCCATCATCGAGACCCAGGCCGGGGACGTTTCCGCATTCGTTCCCACCAACGTGATTTCGATTACCGACGGACAAATATTTTTGGAAGCCGATTTGTTCAATGCCGGTATCCGTCCCGCGATCAACGCCGGTATCTCGGTGTCACGAGTGGGTGGTGCAGCGCAGACCAAAGTCATCAAGAAACTGGGTGGCGGTGTTCGTCTGGCACTGGCGCAATACCGCGAATTGGCAGCCTTCGCGCAATTCGCTTCAGACCTGGATGAGGCAACCCGCAAGCAGCTGGAACGCGGCCGCATGGTTACCGAATTGATGAAGCAGCTGCAATACGCGCCTTTGTCGGTTGCAGAAATGGCGGTAACGCTGTTTGCTGTCAACAAAGGCTACTTCGATGACGTGCCGGTTCCTAAAGCGCTTGCGTTCGAAGCAGTGCTGCACAATCACTTGAAATCCAGCAACAAAAGCCTGCTGGACACGATTGAATCAAGCAAGGACCTGTCCGCCGACAATGAAAAATTGCTGTCTGCAGCGATTGAAAAATTCAAAACGACAGCTGTTTACTAGGACGGGGTGAGAAATGGCCGGCAGTAAAGAGATACGCACCAAGATCAAGAGTGTGGAAAACACTCGCAAGATCACGCGCGCCATGGAAATGGTTGCCGCTGCCAAGATGCGTAAGGCACAGGATCGTATGCGTGCGGCACGTCCCTACGCCGAAAAAATCCGCGCCGTTGCGGCGCATCTGTCGCGCGCCAACCCGGAATACAAGCATCCATTTCTGGTGAAACGCGAAGGGATCAAGAATGTTGGACTGATCGTGGTGACTTCGGACAAAGGATTATGCGGCGGATTAAACACCAACGTATTGCGTCTTGCGATAAACCGCATGAAATCCTGGGAGAGTGAAGGAAAAGGCCTTCTGGTTTGCCCGATCGGGAACAAGGGATTGGGCTTCATGAATCGCATCGGCGCCAAGGTCAAGTCGCATCTGACGGGCCTGGGAGACACACCGCATGTCGAGACACTGATCGGTGCGGTAAAAGTGATGCTGGATGCCTACGTGGCCGGCGAGATCGACGCGATACATATCAGCTACAACCATTTCGTCAACACGATGAAACAGGAACCATGCGTAGAGCAATTGCTGCCGCTGGGCGGCGAGCAGATGGGAACTGCGGAAGGAAACTGGGATTACATCTACGAACCGGATGCCAAACCGGTGATTGATGCGCTGCTGGTGCGCTATATCGAGTCTCTGGTTTACCAATCGGTGGTCGAGAACATGGCGTCCGAACAAAGCTCGCGGATGGTGGCGATGAAAGCCGCATCGGATAACGCGAAAGATGTGATTGCCGATCTCAAGCTGGTATACAACAAGGCGCGCCAGGCGGCCATTACCCGCGAGATTTCTGAAATCGTAAGCGGCGCGGCGGCAGTTGGCTGATTAAATAATTTGCAGCAACAAATATTAATTTAGACGGGGTAACTCAAAAATGAGTGAGGGTAAAATGAGTCAAGGAAAGATTGTTCAGTGTATCGGTGCGGTGGTTGACATCGAATTTCCACGCGATCAAATGCCCAAGGTGTATGACGCGTTGACACTGCAGGCGGAATCCGGTTCGATTGCCGAGGAAGGCCTCACCTTCGAGGTTCAGCAACAACTCGGTGATGGTGTCGTGCGTACCATTGCGATGGGATCTTCGGATGGTCTGAAGCGCGGCATGCCGGTAATGAATACCCATAATCCGATCACCGTCCCGGTGGGTTTGGGCACATTGGGGCGCATCATGGACGTGCTGGGTCGGCCGATCGACGATGCCGGTCCGATTCAGTGCGAAGAAAGACGCCCGATCCATGCCAATCCGCCGAAATTCGATGAGTTGTCACCTTCGATCGATTTGCTGGAAACCGGCATCAAGGTGATCGATCTGGTGTGCCCGTTTGCCAAGGGCGGCAAGGTCGGCCTGTTCGGCGGTGCAGGCGTGGGCAAGACCGTGAACATGCTCGAATTGATCAACAACATCGCCAAGGAGCATGCCGGTCTGTCGGTGTTCGCCGGTGTGGGTGAGCGTACCCGCGAAGGTAACGATTTTTACCACGAGATGTCCGAAGCGGGCGTAATCAAGCTGGATAATCTGTCAGAATCCAAAGTGGCAATGGTGTTCGGCCAGATGAATGAACCGCCCGGTAACCGCTTGCGCGTGGCGTTGAGCGGTCTGACCATGGCCGAAAAATTCCGCGACGAAGGCCGCGACATCCTGTTCTTCGTTGATAATATCTACCGCTATACCCTGGCTGGAACCGAAGTTTCCGCGCTGCTGGGACGGATGCCATCCGCTGTGGGTTATCAACCGACACTGGCTGAAGAAATGGGCCGCCTGCAAGAGCGCATCACCTCGACCAAGGTCGGCTCGATCACTTCCGTGCAGGCTGTTTATGTTCCTGCGGATGACTTGACCGATCCGGCTCCGGCAACCACCTTCCTGCATCTGGATTCCACGGTTGTGTTGTCGCGCGACATCGCTTCGCTGGGTATCTACCCGGCGGTTGATCCGCTGGACTCAACTTCACGCCAGCTCGATCCGCTGGTGGTGGGTGAAGAGCATTACAACGTGGCGCGCAAAGTGCAATCCACACTGCAACGCTACAAGGAATTGCGCGATATCATCGCGATTCTCGGTATGGATGAATTGGCACCGGAAGACAAATTGGCTGTCGCCCGTGCGCGCAAGATTCAACGCTTTCTGTCGCAGCCATTCCACGTGGCAGAAGTGTTTACCGGCAGCCCGGGCAAGTATGTCACCCTGAAAGAAACCATCAAGGGATTCAAGGGCATTGTCGATGGTGAATACGACCATTTGCCGGAACAGGCTTTCTATATGGTCGGCGGCATCGAAGAAGCGGTTGAAAAAGCCAAGACACTGCAGTAGGAATGGGGACAACCATGGCAATGACCGTACATGTTGACGTCGTAAGCGCGGAAGCGTCGATTTTTTCAGGGCTGGCAGAAATGGTCGTGGTTCCCGGCGAGATGGGAGAATTGGGTATTTATCCGGGCCACACTGCGTTGCTGACCCGTATCAAACCCGGTTCAGTCAGGATCAAAAAGCCAGACCAGGAACAGCAAGAATTAATCTATGTATCAGGCGGTATGCTTGAGATACAGCCAGGGGTAGTCACCGTTCTGGCGGACACTGCAATTCGCGGGGCAGACCTGGATGAAGCGCGCGCGCAACAGACCAAACTGGATGCCGAGGAAGCAATGAAGAATCGCACCTCCGATATCGACTATGCACAGGCTCAGGCCGAACTGGCTGAAGCGATTGCGCAACTGGCGGCAATCAAACATTTGCGCAACCGTAACGGACATTAAGATCCGGGCTCGGGGAGAACAAAAAAGCAGCTTCGGCTGCTTTTTTGTTTATCTGCCCGTGGAATGGATTTCATGCCTACGCCAAACCAGCATGCGGTTATTGGACGGCATGGCAATATCGCGCCACAAATGCAAGCCATGCAATGCGGCAAGCTGGTTCACTGCTTCGAAATCACGCACGCCGCTGTTCGGATCGCGCGACTTGAGCCAGGCATCAAAGCGTGCGTTGCTTTCGGAAGTAAACTTTCCATCATAGTTGTATGGCCCATAGAGGCATACGTATCCGCCCGGCGCAATGACGCGGCCGATGTTCGCGAACATGCGCCCGACTTCCGGCCACGAAATGATGTGCACGGTATTGGCATTGAAAATCGCATCCACCTCTGTGATCGGCCAGCCCGCATCGCCCACGTCGATGGCCAGCGGTGTTAACACATTGGATAGGCGGGCTTCATCCAGCCATGCCTGGATGCCGGCAAGGTTATGCGCCAATTCGGAAGGTTGCCAGGTCAAATGAGGAAGCTCACGGCCAAAATACACGGCGTGCTGGCCGGTGCCGCTGGCGATCTCAAGCACACGCATGCGCTCGGCGAAGACCTCCTTTAGCACGGCCAGAATAGGTGCTTTGTTGTTTTCGCTGGATTCGGCGTAGGGTTTCATGGGTATGTTCCGGTATATTCGCGACCCATTGTAGAATATGCCATCACAGGTTAGAACCCCATGAATGCACCCACCCTGAAGATCATCGACAACCCTGCGGATATTGAAGCGGCCGATTGGGACGCGCTGGCGGGGAAAGACCCGTTTGTGTCGCATGCATATTTGTCCGCGTTGCATGGAAGTGGTTGTACCTCGGCGCAGTTCGGCTGGCAGGCGCAATATATTACCCTGTGGCAGCACGCGCGATTGCTGGCAGCAATGCCGCTTTATCTGAAGATGAACTCGTACGGGGAGCATGTGTTCGATTTTGCCTGGGCCGATGCTTATCATCGGCACGGTTTGCGTTATTACCCCAAGCTGGTGAGCACGGTGCCCTTCACGCCGGTAACCGGCAAACGGTTGCTGGTGGTGCCGGGTGAAGATGAAGACACGTTGCGTGGCTTGCTGCTCAGTTATGCTTTGCAATTTGCAAAAGAATCGCAAGTGTCCTCGCTGCATTGCCTGTTTCCTGATGAAGCGGATGCGCAGCTAATGCAGCAACAGGGGCTGATGCTGCGCCAGGACGTACAGTTCCATTGGCAGAACCCGGGCTATCGTGACTTTGACGATTTTCTCGCCACACTGAGCCGCGACAAGCGCAAGCGCATCAGGCAGGAACGGCGCAAGGTAAACGAGGCGGGCATTGAATTGCAGTGTATCACCGGGGATAACGCCAGCGCAGAGCAGTGGGATTTCTTTGCATCGTGTTATGCACATACCAGGCAGATACACCATTCTCCGCCTGCGCTGAATGATGAATTCTTCCGGCGTATCGGCACCACTTTGCCTCAACACACCCTGCTGGTGATCGCGACACGCGAAGGCCGCATGATCGCGAGTGCGCTGAATATTGTTACCAAAGATGTGCTGTACGGGCGTTCATGGGGGACCTTCGAATTTCACTCCGGCCTGCATTTCGAAGCTTGTTACTATCAGGCAATCGAGTTTTGCATCGCGCGCAACATCAAAACATTTGAAGGCGGCGCGCAGGGAGAACACAAACTGGCGCGTGGATTTCTGCCGGTAACGACCCGCTCTGCGCACTGGCTGGCGCATCCCGAGTTTTCGCGGGCGGTGGAAAACTATTTGCAGCAAGAGACCAGTGCCATATCGGAGTATGTGGACGAACTGAATCACAGGAGTCCGTTCAAGCAACATTCCTGATTGGCTGAGTCGCGTTCAGAACAATATTACCGAAAAGGTGGGTCGGAGCAGGGGGGCGTCCGGCTTTTCTGCAAGTTACCTGGCAAGCAGAATTCTCACAAGCCGTTCGATCAGTATCCAGACCGCGAGGAACAGCAGCCAGAAGGCAACCCCGATAACAAGGGCAAATACGATGCTCTGCGGGGTCAAATTAAAAGCGGGTGAAAATATTTCCCAGGTTGCACGCGCAATGAGCGGATCAGCCTTGGTCAGCATATAGACCAGCTGATGAAACAGGTCGGTGTTGAGCGCCACAAGCGCCTGCCTCAATTGTTCGGCTGAATCGACCATTCCCTGCAAGGCAGCGCCCTCGTCATGAAATGTCTGGTCTGCGCTGGCCAGATGATATTTGATCAGCTCCTGCAGGCTGCCATGATGAAATTGATTTGCGATCGCCTGAAACGGGGCGATATCCTGCAGCACCTGGTCGAGCCGGCCGCCAACGCGCTGCCGATACTGGGCGATAAAGCTCGGGATGCACCCGGCCGCGACGACACCGATCACCAGAATGATACGGTCCAGAATCCCCCGGATGAGAGCCATAATCGTCTGACTACCAAAAAAGTGTATTCACATGTGCATCGTGCCGTGAACCGGGTGAAATATCAAGGTCGAACTCGAAGGCAGAATCGGGGGAGTAGATACATTCAATACATCCGCACCATTCTTGCAGCCAATCGGGCTGAGAATAAACGCGGATTCGATTACATTCCAAGCGAGCCTGGGCAGCCGCTTGCATCGCGACTAATACTTTAGCCGTTTCGCCGCTTTCCCTTATAATCGTGTTGTCCAAGAAAGACTAACATGACCCCGCTAAACATCGTCGTCCTTGCTGCCGGAAAAGGCACGCGCATGTACTCCGACAAGCCCAAGGTGCTGCACGCGCTGGCGGGCAGGCCGCTGTTGCAGCACGTGCTGGATAGCGCCACTGCGCTCCAGCCGCAGCAGGTTTGCGTGGTGTACGGGCATGGCGGCGAAGCGGTGCCCCAAGCCATGCAACAGTACCCGGCCCGGTTTGTCATCCAGGAGCCGCAGCTCGGCACCGGCCACGCGGTTCAACAGGCCATGCCGCACCTCGGCGATGAGGGCAACACACTGGTGCTGTATGGCGACGTGCCGCTGGTCCAGCACAATACCCTGCACCAGATGCGGCAGGCGGGCGATGGCCTGGTGTTGCTGACCGTGAATCTGCCCAACCCGACCGGCTACGGACGCATCGTGCGCGACGCACAGGGCGATGTGCAGCGCATCGTCGAGGAAAAAGATGCCACGCCCGAGCAGCGCGAGATTAGCGAAGTGAATACCGGCATCCTGCTCGCGCCGACGAAACTGTTGCGTGGCTGGCTGGGAAAATTACAGAACAAGAATTCGCAAGGTGAGTACTACCTCACCGACATCGTCAACATGGCGGTGCAACAAGGCGTTGCAGTGCATACCGTGCAGCCCGCGCACGAGTGGGAGATCCACGGCATAAACAGCAAGTCTCAGTTGATGGTGCTGGAGCGCACCTGGCAGTTGGTCGAGGCCTCGCGTTTGCTGGTGCAGGGGGTGACGCTGGCCGATGCCGCACGCATCGAGGTGCGCGGCAAGTTGAGTTGCGGCCGCGATGTCGAGATCGATGTCGGCTGTATCTTTGAGGGCAACGTGACCCTGGGCAACAACGTGCGGGTGGGTGCTTACAGCGTGATCAGAAATTCCAGCATCGCCACAGGCACGGAAATCGCGCCTTACAGCCATATCGACAGCAGTGAAGTAGGTGCTAACTGCCACATCGGTCCCTATGCGCGGCTGCGTCCCGGCACCAAGCTGCACGACGAGGTGCACATCGGCAATTTCGTCGAAGTCAAAAACAGCGAGATTGCGGCGAACAGCAAGGCCAATCATCTCAGCTACATCGGCGACAGCACGGTCGGCAGCCGCGTCAACATTGGCGCGGGTACCATCACCTGCAATTATGACGGCGCGAACAAGCATCGAACCATCATCCAAGATGATGTGTTCATCGGCTCGGATACACAACTGGTCGCCCCGGTGACGGTGGGCAAGGGCGCGACGATCGCCGCCGGCACCACGGTGTGGAAAGATGCCCCTGCCGGCGAATTGACAATGAACGACAAAAAACAATCGACCAGGCCGGGCTGGAAGCGCCCCCGGAAAGAAAAATGAAAGAAAAATGCCGGGAAGAAAAATGAAAGTGAAGAAATAACATGTGTGGAATCGTAGGCGCCGTGGCGCAGCGCAATGTCGTGCCTGTCTTGCTCGAGGGGTTGCAACGCCTGGAATATCGCGGCTACGACTCGGCAGGTCTGGTGGTGGTTCATGACGGGCAGCTTGAACGCGTGCGCAGTATCGGGCGGGTCGCCGACCTGAGCTACCAATGCGCGGCCACCGATGGCTTGATCGGCATCGCGCATACCCGCTGGGCTACGCACGGCGTGCCCAGCGAACGCAATGCCCATCCGCATGTCAGCAAAAATCTGATCGCCGTGGTGCATAACGGCATCATTGAAAACTACGAGACATTGCGTACCCGCCTGACCGCCGGGGGATATGAATTCACCTCGGATACCGACTCCGAAGTCATCGCTCACTTGATCCACAGCCACTACGCCCGCGGGAATTCCCTGCTGGCAGCAACGCAGGAATCGCTTGCCGAACTAGTGGGCGCTTACGCCATAGGCGTCATCGCGGCGGACAATCCCGACCAGCTGATTTGCGCGCGGCGCGGCAGTCCGCTGTTGCTGGGCGTGGGCATCGGGGAACATTTCGTTGCATCGGACGTGTCCGCGCTGTTGCCCGTGACGCGCAAAATCGTCTATCTCGAGGAAGGCGATGTGGTTGAGCTGGGGCGTCTCAATTTTCAGATCTACAATGCTCAGGGTAAACGCGTGGAACGCGCGGTTCAAATCAGCGAAATGAGCAACGAGAGTGTGCAGCTGGGCCGGTATCGCCACTACATGCAGAAGGAGATACACGAACAACCGCAGGCACTGGCGGACACACTCGAATCGGTTTGCAACAGCCAGTCGCTGGTGCCCGGCATTTTCGGCGCGGAAGCAGCGGCGACGTTTGCCGGCATCGACAGTATTTTGATTCTGGCGTGCGGGACCAGCTATCACGCCGGGCTGGTAGCACGCTACTGGCTGGAAGAGATATCCGGCATCCGCTGTACCGTGGAAGTCGCCAGCGAGTATCGCTATCGCGTCAGCGTCGCCAACCCGAAAACGCTGGTGGTGGTCATCTCGCAATCCGGCGAGACTGCCGACACCCAGGCCGCGCTGAACCATGCCAAAGCGCAAGGCCAAACCGATACACTGGCGATCTGCAACGTGGCGGAAAGCGCACTGGTCAGGCTGTGCAAGCTGCGATTCCTGACGCGTGCCGGACCGGAAATCGGTGTGGCTTCAACCAAGGCCTTTACCACGCAGCTTGCCGGGCTGTTCCTTTTGACACTGGTACTCGCCAAGCAGCGCGGTCGATTGAGCGCAGACCGGGAGCAAAAACATCTGCACGAGTTGCGCCACCTGCCCGCAGCGGTGCAAAAGGTGCTGGATATGGAACCGCAAATCGCCAAGCTCGCCGAACGGTTCGCCAACAAACATCACGCATTGTTCCTGGGGCGCGGACTGCACTATCCCATTGCACTGGAAGGCGCGCTCAAGCTCAAGGAAATTTCCTATATCCACGCCGAAGCCTATCCCGCCGGCGAGTTGAAGCACGGTCCGCTGGCGCTGGTGGACAAGGACATGCCGGTAATCTCGGTTGCGCCGAACGATGCGCTGCTGGAAAAACTGAAATCCAATCTGCAGGAAGTACGCGCGCGCGGCGGCGAGCTGTATGTGTTCGCCGATGCGCATACCCATATCAGCGAGGCGGACGGCATACATATCATGCAGATGCCCGAGCACGCGGGATATTTAAGCCCGATTTTGCACACTATTCCGTTGCAGTTGCTGGCCTATTATGTTGCGCTGCAAAAAGGCACCGATGTGGACAAGCCGCGCAATCTTGCAAAGTCGGTCACGGTCGAGTGATTGACTTTGCGCGCGACTTGCGGCGCAGACTAACTAGCGCAGCAAGTTAAGTCCCGAAGGGACGGTCGAAGCCACAAACCCAGAAATCTCGCAAAGTCTGTGACCGTCGAATAATGCAACCTATCTGCAGTGCGAAAGTTCCAGCAGTTCATTATTCCTAAAAAAATGAAGTGGTAAAAAAAGCGCAGCCCCGACCTGAAGCGGGATAACCCGGAGCAGGTAGGGGCTGCGCGGTACAGGGCTTTTAAGACCTACCCTCTGACATCAAGCAAGGTCGAAGCGGTCCAGATTCATCACCTTGTTCCATGCCGCCACAAAGTCATGCACGAACTTCTGCTGCGCATCGCTGCATGCATAGACTTCCGCGATCGTCCGGAGCTGCGAGTTCGAGCCGAACACGAGATCGACGATGGTGCCTGTCCATCTGGGCTTGCCCGTCGTCCCATCGCTACCTTCCAGCACGCCTTCGGATTTGGCGGACTTCTGCCACTTCGTGTTCATGTCGAGCAGGTTCACGAAGAAATCATTGCTCAATGTTTCCGGCCGCTTGGTGAAGACACCGTGCCTGGACTGGCCGCCGTTCGCATTCAGCGCGCGCATCCCGCCGATCAGAACCGTCATCTCGGGCGCGGTCAGCGTCATTAACTGCGCCTTGTCGATCAGCAGTTCGGCTTCCGATCCCTCGCATCCCTTGCGAACGTAGTTGCGGAAGCCGTCCGCGATCGGCTCCAGGACGGCGAATGCGTCCACATCGGTCTGCTCCTGCGACGCATCCATGCGGCCCGGCGAGAACGGAACCTTCACGTTGACACCGGCCTTATTCGCCGCTGCCTCGACGGCTGCGCAGCCGCCCAGCACGATCAGGTCGGCGAGCGAAACCTTCTTGCCGCCCTTGGCATTCTTGTTGAAGTCGGCTTGGATGCCCTCGAGCGTCTTCAGCACCTTTGCGAGCTGCGCCGGTTGGTTGACTTCCCAGTCCTTCTGCGGCGCGAGCCGGATGCGCGCGCCGTTGGCGCCGCCGCGCTTGTCGGAACCGCGGAAGGTGGACGCCGACGCCCAGGCGGTCGATACGAGTTGCGCCACTGACAGCTTCGAGGCGAGGATCTTGGCCTTGAGATCGGCAATGTCCTTCGCAGCAATCAATTTATGGTCGACCGCCGGAATGGGGTCCTGCCAGATCAGCTCTTCCTTCGGCACTTCCGGTCCCAAGTAGCGGGCGCGCGGGCCCATGTCGCGGTGCGTCAGCTTGAACCAGGCACGCGCAAAGGCATCGGCAAAGGCCTGCGGGTCGTCGAGGAACCGGTGCGAGATCTTGCCGAATTCCGGGTCGAAGCGCAGCGTCAGGTCGGTGGTCAGCATGGACGGCTTGTGTTTCTTCTTCGGATCGTGCGCGTCGGGAACGATATCCGGCGCGTTTTTGGCCACCCATTGCTTGGCGCCTGCGGGCGACTTGGTCAGCTCCCATTCGTAATTGAACAGGTTCTCGAGGAAGTTGTTGCTCCACTGCGCCGGGGTCTTGGTCCAGGTCACTTCAAGACCACTGGAGATCGTGTCCCCGCCGTGCCCCGTGCCGTAGTCGCTGATCCAGCCCAGGCCCTGCGCTTCCACCGGCGCGGCTTCCGGTTCCGGTCCCTTGTGCGATTCGGGAACGGCGCCATGGCACTTGCCGAAGGTATGGCCGCCTGCGATCAGGGCGACGGTCTCCTCGTCGTTCATCGCCATGCGCCCGAAAGTAGCACGGATGTCCTTGGCGGCGGCCATGTAGTCGCCGCTGGCGTTCGGGCCTTCCGGGTTGACATAAATAAGGCCCATGTGGGTCGCGCCAAACGGTGGCTGAAGATCGCGGTCGCCGCTAAAGCGCATGTCGGCGGCCAGCCAGGAGAGCTCGTCACCCCAGTTCACGTCCTCGTCGGGCTCCCAGACGTCCGCACGGCCGCCACCGAAGCCGAAGGTCCTGAAGCCCATAGCCTCCAGCGCGACGTTGCCGGTGAGAATGATCAGGTCGGCCCAGGAGATGGCCGCGCCGTACTTCTGCTTGATCGGCCACAGCAGGCGGCGTGCCTTGTCGAGGTTGACGTTGTCGGGCCAGCTGTTGAGTGGGGCGAATCGCTGCTGGCCGCGACCTGCGCCTCCGCGGCCGTCATCGATGCGGTAGGTTCCGGCGGCGTGCCAGGCCATGCGGATGAAGAACGGCCCATAGTGGCCGAAGTCCGCCGGCCACCAGTCCTGCGAGTCGGTCATCAGCTTGACCAGGTCCTTCTTCAGCGCCTTGTAGTCGATGCTCTTGAATTCCTTCGCGTAGTCGAACTCATCGCCCATCGGGTCGGACTTCGCGGAATGCTGGTGCAGCAGCTCCAGCCGCAGCCGGTTCGGCCACCAGTCCTGGTTCGTCCTGCCGACGCCGGCGACGTGGTTGAATGGGCACTTCGCTTCGCTTGTCATGTCTATCTCCTTCGCTTGGATAAATTGATGCTGGCTTGAATTGCTGGATCAGCATAGAGTGCGAGTAGTAATTTATCAAATTGGTTCTATATATTTTATTGATAAGTTTTATCTATGATGTGGATTGTTTGTAAGCACGAAAACATCTTCGTGGCTGGTCAAGCCAGGCCAATGCGGGTGGGGGGAACTTCAATCCGGCTGACATTGCCAGGCAAGCATTGGTTGGCAACCACGGTTACGGTTGAATGAACCGATTTTTCAGGCTATGTAGAAATGAAAGACTATCCAGGAAACAACACACAGCAACGTCAGACTGATCAAAGTAAGCAGAATGTTGTAACGGTGCTGCTGCTCAAGTATTTTTTGTAGCATCTCATCGTTGCGGACGTTGTTGTCGTTGCTCAGATAGCGATGCAGCAGGCGCGGTAACTGAGGGAGCACGGTGGCGTAATTTGGCGCTTCAGCACGCAGTGATTTGAGCAAGCCGCGCCAGCCCACCTGTTCGCTCATCCAGCGTTCCAGCCACGGTTTGGCGGTTTTCCACAAATCCAGCTCGGGATCAAGTTGCAGCCCCAGCCCCTCGATATTAAGCAGCGTCTTTTGCAACAAAACCAATTGCGGTTGCACTTCGATGCCGAAACGGCGCGAAGTCTGGAACAGTCGCAGCAGCACGCGCCCGAATGAAACCTCGCGCAGCGGCTTGTCGAAGATCGGCTCGCACACCGCGCGTATAGCTGCTTCAAGTTCATCCACACGGGTTGCGATGGGTGCCCAGCCCGATTCAATGTGCACTTCGGCAACACGTTTGTAATCGCGGCGAAAAAAAGCGATGAAATTTTGCGCGAGATAATGCTTGTCGATGTCGGTCAGCGTGCCCATGATGCCGAAATCCAGCGCGATGTATTGACCGTTCGCCGCGACCTGGACATTGCCGGGATGCATGTCGGCGTGAAAAAAACCATCGCGAAACACTTGCGTATAAAAGATCTCCACCCCGTTTCTGGCCAGCCTGGGAATGTCCATACCCGCCTGGCGCAACTCATCAACCTGGCTGACAGATATGCCATACATGCGTTCCATCACCATTACCCCGGTGCTGCAATAATCCCAATATATCTCTGGAACCAGAAGCAGCGGTGAATTGGCAAAGTTGCGCCTGAGCTGGCTGGCATTGGAGGCCTCGCGCATCAGATCAAGCTCGTCTTCAAGGTGCTTTTCGAATTCGGTAATCACCTGGCGCGGTTTGAGGCGGCGGCCGTCCGCCCACAGCCATTCGATCAAATCTGCTGCGACTTTCATCAGTGCAACGTCGTGGGCAATGATGCCGGTTATGCCCGGACGCAAAATTTTGACCGCAACATCACGGCCATCCGGCAGAATTGCAAAATGAACCTGTGCCACCGATGCGCTGGCGACGGGAATATCCTCAAAAAATTGGAATACCTCGCGCAAGGGCTTGCCGTAGGCGGCTTCCAGCAACGCGACGGCCTGCACGGAAGGGAATGGCGGTACCTGATCCTGCAGCTTGGCAAGTTCGTCGGCGATGTCGGCCGGCATCAGGTCGCGTCGCGTGGACAGCATCTGCCCGAATTTGACGAAGATCGGACCGAGCTTTTCCAGCGCCAGACGCAATCGCACCGCACGCGGTTCAGAAGTGTTGCGCATGAACAGCAGCAAGTTCAGCGGCACGCGCATCCAGCGTACCCGTTCATGCGCCAGCAGAAACTCATCCAGCCCGAAACGCAGCACCACGACAACTATTTTGACCAGACGGAAAATGCGCATGTTCAGGTTTTTTTGGCAACAAACAAGCGGTCGATGCGCTGTCCCAGTCGGGCCAGATCGTCGCGCAACGTATCCACCTGCTGCATGAACGCGGACACCTGTTGCGGCTTGGCGAGTAGCGGGCGTTCCTCGGTCAGGAATTCCGCCGCAGCCCGGGACAGATTGACTGCAGCATCGCGCATCTGTTGCCGCGCACCGTGCGCGGTTTGCACCAAACGCTCTGCCGCGATGTCGCCGGTGAAACCGCTCAGGTCTTCGGCGGCATCCCAGCGCAAATTGCGCGACAGAAAGAAGATCTCCGATAGCAGCGCCGTATCGCCTTCGGTGCGGATCTCGCTATGCGCCTTATCATCATGCACAGCCAGCCGCGGTAATAGTGAAGGCGGGATTACACACAGCGCATCAACGCTGGTTGCGGAATCAACGCCCTGGAGCGAACCGTCCGCCAATATTGTGCAGGAAAACGAAAACGGGGCGATGTCGAACCGCGCCGTCCTGCCCCGAAAGCCGGCAAGCCGCTGCAGTGCCCAGCTGTTCTGGGCAAGCAGGTGATTCAGTACCATGACGGAAGGGCGGGTGAACACGATGAATTAGGGCAAAAAGAAAGGAAGGGCCGGCATCGACAGCGACATCAAAAATTGATTCATGTAGGTCTCTTCGTGTGGATAAAGCCAAACGGAATGAAGTATAACACCGGCAGTTCAAACCTGCGGCCGCGCCCGAATCACACGCCATTGGCGATTTTTCAAAACGGCGCTGCGCTGGTCAAGGTCAGAAGCTCTTCGCGTAATGGGTGGATGAAAGTCAATTTCCGCGCGTGAAGCAGCAGTCGCTGCGAATTATTGCCGACGCTTCCCCCATACAGTTCATCGCCGAGAACCGGATGCCCGATGGCTGCCATATGCACCCGCAACTGGTGGGTACGACCGGTGACGGGTTCAAGTTGGACGCGGCAGGCAGTCAAGTCACCCCCGTCATGATGCTTGCAAACGTGGGCGGGATATTTCAAATCATCAAGCAGGAAATAGCGTGTCAGCGAGGGTTTGCCGATGGCGAAATCCACCTTTTGGCGCGGCCGATTCGGCCAGTCGGATGCCAGCGGCAGTTCTATCTCGCCCGCGGTGCTCCCGACCCGGCCCGACACGATAGCGATATAAGATTTTTTAACCGCACGCTCACGGAACAAACATGAAAGCCGCTGGTGCATATCAGCACCCCGGGCAAACACCAGCAAGCCCGAAGTGCTCATGTCCAGGCGGTGCACGCTGCGGGCATCGGGGAATTTCCGTTGTACACGTACCGTCAGACTGTCCGATTTTTCCGGCCCGCGTCCCGGCACAGAAAGCAGTCCGGCAGGTTTGTTTGCCACCAATAGCGATTCGTCACAATAGACAATATCGAGGCCGCAGTCGGGCGGCGGATTGTAAGTTATCCTGGACACTATGGTATGCAGTCAACCGGCTTGCGCATCGCTCAGATCAGACCGGCATCCATTGTCTCCCTGGAGCATTCAAGCAACAGTCGGCTTCGCGGAGAAAAAACAACGCTATCAGGCATACGGGTGTTTGCCATGAGCTGACGAGATCCAAAATTCGACAATATCATCAGGGTTTTCGGCAAATGATTGCCCGAGGCTGATCGAGCCATTTCCCTGCAGGTAAATTTCATCGCGGGTGATGTGGGCCACATTGCCGTCACTGAAGCGAACATAGGTTCCATTGGTGCTCTGGTCAACGATGATGAACCTGCCGAAACGCAAATCGATGTGAATATGCAAGCGGGATGCAAGCTCGTTCTGCACAACCAGATCGCATGTCTCGTCCCGTCCCAGTACCACGCTTCTGCACTCCTTGTTGACCCTGATAGTGTGCCCGCGATAACGCAAAATCATTTCATCGATATTGTCCGGAGATTTGCGGAATGCGGGCATCCCGATGCGTGTGCTTTGCACGTCTTCCTGCTCAAGGATAACCTGGTAAAGGTCGAATCGATCCTGCTTGCCTTTAAGCTCGGCACGCAGAATTTGACGCATTTCTTTCTGCAAATCAACAGGCAGGTTATCAAACACCGCCTGGGTCGCCATTATCTGGCCCGCCCGCGTTATCGCGGTGACACGCGAGGCGACGTTAACGGTGTTGCCGAAAACATCATGGGATTCCCTGATTACCGGGCCAAAGTTGAAGCCGATGCGAATATGCAGCGGTATGCCACCCAAGGGTTTGATATTTTCCACCGCGTCCCTGATAGAGCAGGCGGCATGAAAGGCGGCTTCGGCGCTTGGGAAAGTGGCCATGACCTCGTCGCCTATGGTCTTTACCAGCGTACCTTGGCCGGCAAAAATCTTGTCGCTCATGGTGTTGATACACTGGAAAATCAGTTTTCGCGCCAGGTCGTCCCCAAGATTTTCATAAAGCGATGTGCTGCCGCAAATATCGGCAAACAGGACCGCAAGTTTTTCTACGCGTTGTGGCATATGGGATCGTCAGGGGTGCCGTAACTTTTGTCCAGAAACCTGGATACTTTTGAAAAGTGCCGGCCAATCAGGCGGCCACACAGCTAAAGTACGCCCTGTATCCCGGGCAGAGCAGGGACTGTTGCGGTTTTTATGGAACGCCCGAGTGGCACTATAAATGTGATGCACATCATGGCTGAAGTAAATAAGGGATGCAAGGGGGCACAGCGTAACCGGACATTTGATTTTGTAAAAAATGATAATGCGCTAAACCTTTCTTACGAATTCGGACTTCAAAGACATCGCCCCGATACCGTCAATCCTGCAGTCTATGTCATGGTCACCCTCGACAAGACGGATGTTCTTTACCTTGGTGCCCACCTTGACCACCGATGAAGAACCCTTGACCTTCAGATCCTTGATCACCGTGACACTGTCGCCGTCATTCAGCACATTACCGGAGGCATCACGCACCATGCGCATTTCGGTCATGCCTTCCTGTGCGGCAACTATGCTCCATTCGTGCGCGCATTCGGGACAGACGTACATGCTGCCGTCCTCGTAGGTGTATTCGGAATTGCAGTTGGGACATCTGGGAAAATTGCTCATGATCAAGTGATACCTTCAAAATTGCGTCAGCCGTTGTCATGGCAAGAAAGAACCGGCACGCTAAAGCTTGTATCCACGATGCACCGCCACCACGCCGCCGGTCAGGTTGAAGTATTCGACACGCTCCAGCCCGGCATCGATCATCATGCGCTTCAACTCTTCCTGTCCCGGATGCATGCGGATGGATTCGGCGAGATAACGGTAACTGTCCGCGTCGCCCGCGATGAGTTTTCCGATCCTGGGCAGCAGTTTGAAGGAGTACAGATCGTAGGCCTTTTCCAGCGGTTTGGCGACCTTGGAGAATTCCAGCACGATGACGCGTCCGCCCGGTTTAAGCACGCGCTTCATTTCGCGCAGCGCGGCGTCCTTGTGGGTGACATTGCGCAGTCCGAAGGCGATGCTGACGCAATCGAAGTGGTTGTCGGGAAAGGGCAGGTGTTCGGCATCGCATTGCGTGACCGGCGTGGCAATTCCTTCGTCAAGCAGGCGGTTGCGCCCCACGCGCAGCATCGCGTTGTTGATGTCGGTGAGCACAACCTGACCGGTACTGCCGACTTCCTTGAGGAACAGCCGCGAAAGATCCGCCGATCCGCCCGCCACATCCAGCACGCGCTGTCCGGCGCGCACGCCGCTGATGCTGACCGCGTAGCGCTTCCACAGGCGATGCAGGCCAACCGACATCAGGTCGTTCATCACATCGTATTTGCTCGCGACGGAAGTAAACACGCCGGCCACTTTCCTGGCTTTCTCTTCTTCTGCAACGGTCTCGAAACCGAAATGGGTATCCGCCATTATTTTCGCTCCTGAACTGGTGTTCTCCCCCGCAAGCGGGGGAAGGAAAAATGAATAGGTTAATGCGGGTCGCGCGAGGCGCCCGCCGCTTTCATGCGCTGCAAATATCCCTGCCAGATTTGATCCTGATGTTCACCCAGATGGCGCAGGTATTCCCAGCTGAACAGCCCGGTGTCATGCCCGTCGTCAAAGTCGATCTTGATCGCATAGCTGCCCACCGGCTCGATGTTCAGCACATTCACATGGCGTTTGCCGACCTGCAGCACTTCCTGGCCAATGCCGTGGCCGCGCACTTCCGCGGACGGTGAATTCACACGCAGAAACTCAAAAGACAGCTTGCTGCGCAAGCCGTCCGCGAAGGCGATCTCCAACTCGCGGGATTGCTGGTGCAGGGTGATTTCGGTAGGTTGTTCTGTCATGGTTTATAAGGAGCGGATCTTTTTCAATAGCGCGGTAGTGGAACGTTCATGTAAAAAAGGGATGCTGTGCACCGTGCCCCCCCAGCTTTGCGTTTCGCTGGCGCCGACAATGTTTTCTGTGCGCCAGTCACCGCCTTTCACCAACACATCGGGTTTGCAGGCGAGGATCAAAGCAAGCGGCGTGTCCTCGTCGAATTTGACCACCATGCTGACCGACTCCAGCGCGGCGAGCACCATCATACGATCCTGTTCGGGGTTGATCGGCCGGTCATCGCCCTTGCCTTGCCGTTTCACCGAGGCATCGCTGTTCACACCGATGACCAGCGATGCACCCAGTGCGCGGGCCTGCGCGAGATAAGTCACGTGGCCGCGATGCAGCACGTCAAAACATCCGTTGGTGAATACCAGCGGGCGTGGCAATGCGGTAACACGTGCGGCCAGCTCCGCGATCGGGCATATTTTGCGTTCGAAGGCGGGTGCGGGATACATTCAGTCCGGGTTTTTCAAAAGTCCGGCAACAAGGCATGCCGTGCCATTTTCGCGAACAAAGGAGAGCCGGCCCACTCGGTCATTCCCCCAGCAGCAGAAAATCGATAATATCGCACAGGCAATGCAGGCTTAACAAATGCACTTCCTGAATGCGCGCGGTGCTTTGTGCATCCACGCAAATCAGAACATCGTTGGCACCCAGCACGCGCGCCATTTCACCGCCATCGCGTCCGGTCAGCGCGATCACGCGCATTTCGCGTTCGTGGGCGGCATGGATGGCGGCCACCACGTTTGGCGAATTGCCGCTGGTGGAAATCGCCAGCAGACTGTCGCCGGGCAGCCCCAAGGCGCGAACCTGTTTGGAAAAGATCTGGTTATAGTCGTAGTCGTTGGCGATCGACGTCAACACCGAGCTATCGGTGGTCAGCGCAACACACGCAAGGCCGGGCCGCTCCTTTTCGAAACGATTGAGCAATTCAGCCGCAAAATGCTGTGCGTCGGCTGCAGAGCCGCCATTACCGCAGGCCAGGATTTTGCCGTCGTTGGTGACACAGTCGAAAAAGACCTGCGCGCTGTCGGCGATGGGTTTTGCCAGTCCATCCTTTACCCTCAGCTTGATCTCCGCGCTGTCCTTGAAATGCCTGATGATGCGTTTGTTGATGTCCATATTGTTTGTTGCCCATGTGAAGCGTGAATATTAACCGAATCAGGCATCGAACGCATTCTTGAGCCATTGCATGTTGCGTTCTTCTACACCGTCCAGCAGGACAACATCAAAGCGGCATGCCGGGATGCGCGCGAGATTGGCTAGATATTGTTGCGCGGTTCTAACGATGCGCTGCTGCTTGTGCGCATCAATACTGGCCGCCGCACCCCCGAAACCGCCATTGCGCCGCAAACGCACCTCGATGAATACCAGTGTTGTTCCATCCTGCATGATCAAATCGATTTCGCCGAACCGGCCGCGATAATTTTGCACGATCAATTTTAAGCCCTGCTGCAGCAGATATTGCACAGCCAGCTGTTCGGCCTGTGCACCCTGGCTGATCATGGCGGGGTGGTTGACTGGCCGGGAAACATTTGCGGAGCGGGCGTGGCAGATGCATCCGACAATTGTGCGCGTCCCTGGGCAAACACGGCCGGAGTCGCGGCGCGCTGGAAAATGTGCCCGTTGAGCCGAATCTGTCCGGTTACTCCGTCCAGCGGCAAATCCGTGTTGAGATTGCCCGCAACCAGCAATTCCACGAGACGGAATGAGTCTATCCCCAGTGCGTAAAGCCGCTCTTGGCCCGCTGAAAGCGGGGGGTTGGGATGGGGATAAATCATCACGGCGGGGTGGTCGGGCTGCAACAGCCAGGGCATATCGACGAAATGAACGCCGTTCAAATCGTAGTTGGCCAGCGCGTTGTCGTTACCGGTAAAAACCTGCGAGGTGGCATAAACCGGCAACTTGTTCGGTAGATAAGGACGGATCAGGCGCGATTGATTGGCATCGGTAGCGAGAAACAACACGGTGTCAGTGATGTCGGCGATATCTGCAAACACGGCAGGGTCGCCGTTGTATACGATCTCGCGCAAAATTCCGCGGTTGGCGCCATGGGCAGAATTAGTCCATTCTTCCTCGAAGGCCGACTGGAGACGCAGGGATAACGGCGTGTTGGTAGTAACGATGATGGCCTGATGCAAGCCCTGCTGTTTGGCCAGTTGTGCAACCTGTTTCGCCTCGGATTCCACATCCATCCCAAAAAAATACAGTTTGGGAGCAAATTGACCATCCACAATGTTCAGCGCCAGCGTCGGCACCGGGATATCCTTTTCGGCAGCCAGTGCGCTGACACCGTTACGCGTGAGCGGTCCCACCACGATACGCGCACCGTTGGCAACGGCTTGACGGTAAGCGGCAACAACGCTGCTGTCGTTTTCGTCAAAGTCACCGTATACGCGTATCGGCATCATCAGGCTTTTGGTATCCGAGTTTGCCGCAGCAAAGAATCCCTGTTCGACAGCATTGGCTGCCGGGCCGAAGATCTCCGATTTGACCGGCAGCAGCAGCGCGATGTGTGGAAAGGGCGTTATATTCGGCAGAACAACGGGAGCGGGCTTGGTCTCAACCGCTTCAGGGGTTGCGGGCACAGCAACAACAGCAGAAGCGGCAGCAGGCTGTTCAGTGACCGTTGGCGGGGACACGGGCTGTGTCTGCGGTGCGGTAGTGGTACAGGCGTATAGTGAGAACAAAACCGAAAGCAAGAGGAGTAAACGTTGCATAACGAACATCCACAAAAGTTGGAACCCGCATTATATGTAGTTGCCACCCCAATAGGAAATTTGCGCGATATTACCCTGCGCGCGCTGGATGTGCTGGCCGCTGCAGACGTGCTGGCCGCAGAGGACACGCGCAACACCGCACATTTGCTGACCCACCACGGCATCAGCGCAAACAGGCTGATTGCGGTGCATCAGCATAACGAACGAAGTGCGGCGGAAAAAATCATCACGTTCCTTCAGGCGGGACAAAGCGTTGCATTCGTCAGTGATGCGGGCACGCCCGCCGTCAGCGACCCCGGCGCGCTGCTGGTACATGCCGTACGCAGTGCCGGCCTGCGTGTCATCCCTGTCCCCGGTGCGAGTGCGGCAATGGCGGCCCTGTCCGCGGCAGGTTTGAACGAACCGCATTTCCTGTTCTACGGATTTCTGCCCAACAAAACAACCGCGCGCCGTACCGCGTTGTCATCGCTGGCCAATCATCCCTTTACGCTGGTGTTTTACGAGGCGCCGCACCGTATTCTCGAGTGCGTTGCGGATTTGTGCGCGGTACTGGGCGGCGAACGGCAAATCGTGCTGGCGCGCGAAATAACCAAACTGTTCGAGACGATACATGCCTGCCCGTTGCGCGATGCAGAGGCCTGGCTGAAGTCGGACAGCAACCGGCAACGCGGTGAGTTCGTGCTGCTGGTTTCCGCCGCGATACCCGAGCCGGGACTGTCTCCCGATACGCTGGGCACGCTGACCAAATTGCTCGACGAACTGCCGCTCAAACAGGCCGTGCAACTTGCCGCAAATATCACCGGTGCCAGCCGCAACGAGCTGTACCAGCGCGCGCTGCAGATCAAAAAATCCGATTGAGTCGGGCGTATCGTTGTGGGGAACACAGCCTACGCCTGGTGAGGCGGTGGTAAGCCGTTTGGGTGTCAAACACCCCTGCGCGCTGGTCGCAAACCCTGTAAACCCACGCTACAAGCCCAACAGGGGTTTGGCGGTGGGAGACTCCGTGGCGAACAAATAGCGAGCGTCCGCTGCGGTTTTCCTATGGCCTGGTTTTTCCCTTGGCAGTTGCTTTTACCGCCACCTTTTTCGCCGCCGTTTTCTTTTCCTTGCCCGGGGCGACTTTTTTGGCGGCGGGTTTGGCTGCTTTCGCCGCGGTCTTCGCCTTGCCGGTCGCGGACTTGGCCGCAGTG
Organism: Gallionella sp.; assembly: GCA_035529955.1. Lineage (GTDB taxonomy): Bacteria > Pseudomonadota > Gammaproteobacteria > Burkholderiales > Gallionellaceae > Gallionella. The sequence continues at coordinate 19,034 of DATKVR010000088.1, read as the reverse complement.
GCCTTGGCCTTTGTCGCCTTGGGTGCAGCCTTGGCTTTGCTGGTTCTGGCGGCTGGTTTTTTGCTGCTTGGCCCTTTCGCTGCCTTGGCCGCGATCAATTCCAGGGCCTCTTCCAGCGTGATGTCATCAGGCGACACGCCCTTCGGTAGCGTCGCGTTGATCTTGCCGTGGCGGGCGTAAGGGCCGTAGCGCCCGCTGCAGATTTCCACGCTTGCCTTGTCGTCCGGGTGATCGCCCAGCACGCGCAATACCGTGTTGCCATCGCGAGCCTGGGCCAACAGTTCCACGGCGCGAGCAAGGCTGATGTCGAAGATGCTGTCAGTGCGCGGGATGGACTTGAACTTGCCGTCATGACCGATGTAGGGGCCGAAGCGCCCGATATTGACGATGACTTTTTTCCCGGTTTCGGGGTGCAAGCCGATTTCGCGCGGCAGGGACAATAATTTCAGCGCGCTGGCCAAATCGGCCTGTTCGAGCGGCATATCCTTGGGCCAGGAGACACGCTTGGGCTTGAGCTTTTCGCCTTCCACCACTTCGCCCAACTGTACGTAGTGCCCATAAGGGCCGCGCAGCAACAGCACGGCCTGATTGCTGTCGGGGTGCATGCCCAGTTCCACCCTGGCCGAAGCGTCGTCCTGAGATTCTCCGCTGAGACTGCGTTTGTACTTGCACTCCGGGTAATTGGTGCAGCTGATGAAACTGCCGTAACGGCTGAGTTTTTTGGCGAGCGGTTTTCCGCATTCCGGACAAGCCTCGTTGATCAACTCGACCGGGCGATCGATGTCGGCTTTTTCCTTGATCAGTTTGGAAAAGCCCTTCCAGAACTCATCCATCACACCGATCCAGTCGCGCTTTCCTTCGGAGACTTCATCCAGCTCGTCTTCGAGGTGGGCGGTGAAATCGTAGTCCACGTAGCGGGTGAAGTGGTCGGTCAGGAAGCGCGTGACGACACGGCCGACATCGGTCGGCATGAAACGCTTCTTGTCCAGAATGGCGTATTCGCGGGCTTGCAGCGTGGAGATGATGGTTGCGTATGTCGATGGCCGGCCTATCCCGTATTCCTCCAGCGACTTGACCAGACTGGCTTCGGAATAGCGCGGCGGCGGCTGGGTGAAATGCTGCTCGCCATAAAGCTTGTCTATCGTCAACACATCACCCTCGGCCAGGGGGGGCAGTTTGCCGCCCTCCTCTTCGGTCGCATCGTCCACGTCTTCCATGTATACGCCGATAAAACCCGGGAACACCAGCACCTGGCCGTTGGCCCGAAACAGCGTTGTATCGCCGCCCAGGCGGATGTCGACGCTCACGGTGTCGAAACGCGCCGGCGCCATCTGGCAGGCCAGCGTGCGTTTCCAGATCATTTCATAAAGACGCGCCTGGTCGGCGCTCAAGTGTTCGCGGACGCTGTCTGGCGTGCGCAGAATCGAGGTCGGGCGGATCGCCTCATGCGATTCCTGCGCGTTCTTGGTCTTGCTCTTGAAGGTCGGCTGGGTGGATGGCAGGTATTCTGACGAGAAATTATCCTTGATGTAGTCGCGGATTTCCTGCACCGCCTCCTTCGCCAGCGATACCGAGTCGGTACGCATGTAGGAAATCAGGCCGACGGTCTGGCCGCCAATGTCCACGCCTTCATACAGCGATTGTGCGGTGCGCATGGTACGGTCGGCAGTCATGCCCAGCTTGCGCACCGCTTCCTGCTGCAGCGTGGAAGTCGTGAACGGCGCGGCCGCGTAGCGCTGCTTGGCCTTCTTCTCGACGCGCACCACCTTGGGCGGCAGCTTGGCATCGGTAAGCTTGGCATAAATGGCATCGTATTCGGCCTGACTGCCTATGCTGAGCTGTTCGAGCTTTTTGCCCTGGAACTGAAACAACTTGGCGGTGAAGGGCAGGTGATCCTTGTTGGTATCGAGATGCACGGACCAGTATTCCCGGCTTTTGAACGCCTCGATCTCCAGTTCGCGCTCGACGATCATGCGCAGAGCGGGACTCTGCACCCGGCCTGCCGAAAGACCCGGACGAATCTTGCGCCACAGCAAAGGCGACAGGTTGAAGCCGACCAGGTAATCGAGTGCGCGCCTTGCCTGCTGCGCGTTCACCAATGGCAGGGAGATTTCGCGCGGGTTCGCAACCGCTTCGCGCACCGCCGACTGGGTGATCTCGTAGAACACCACGCGCTGCAAGCTCTTGGTTTTCATGCCCCGTTTGGCCTTGAGCAACTCGGCAATGTGCCAGGCGATGGCTTCTCCCTCGCGGTCCGGGTCGGGAGCCAGATATATATGGTCGGCAGCCGCGGCGGCCTTGGCGATCGCATCCATGTGCTTGCTGTTGCGCGCGATGGTTTCGTATTTCATCGCAAATTCGTGTTCGGTGTCGACCGCGCCGGTCTTCGGAACCAGGTCGCGCACATGCCCGTACGAGGCAAGTATCTGAAAATCCTTGCCCAGATATTTTTGCAGCGTTTTGGCCTTGGCCGGGGACTCGACGATCAGTAAATTAGTTGCCATGCGTGTGTACTTGTCTGGATCTTGGGTTCAATGCAGTTGTGCGGAATGTAGCGGGGTGAGCAATTCCTCGATCAGAAGCGGATCAAGGTCCTGATGACGGTTCCACAAAACCATCAGCATGATCAATTTGAGCTTGTCCAGCGCGAGATGTTCCTGCTTCAGCGCAACGGAACGATCGATGATCATTTCGCGTTCGACTGCGGAAATCAGTTTCTGCTGTTCGGAGAACAACAGGAACTGGCGTGCTTCGTGGCTGATAAGCTGCGTTTCCAGCCCGGCAAAATGACGCTGACCGGTGTGCTCAAGACTTTCCGGATAACTTTCAGGATCTTGCTCCTGCAAAGCAGACAGCCAGGTCAACGCCTCGCTGATTTCCTCGCCCTCGAAACCGGCGGCAGAGAGCTTGCGCGATAGCTTGTCAGGCTCGGGATAGCTGCCCGCGTCAAAATAACTTTCAAACAAGTACATCAGAATTTCAAACATGATTTGCGCAGTGGGTTAGTGTATGCGTTGATATAAGCCGCCGGGGAGCGCACTGATGCGGCCTTCCAGTTCCAGTGTCAACAGCATGGCGGATAGCTCGGCTATCGTCAAGCCGCTGCGTTCGCAGAGCGTATCAACATCAACGGGATCATAGCCGAGACGGTCGAGCAAGGCGGGCGCCGACCCCCCTGAACTGGCCGGTTGAGCCGTCACGACAAGCTGTCCGCCCAGTTCTTCCAGTATATCCTGAGCAGTTTCGACCAGTTTCGCACCCTGCTTGAGCAGCGCGTGGCAGCCTTTGCTTTGCGGTGCGTGTATCGAGCCGGGAATCGCAAACACCTCTCTGCCCTGTTCCAGGGCCAGCCTTGCGGTTATCAGGGAGCCGCTTTGCAGCGAGGCCTCCACGACCAGGCAGCCCAGGCTCATGCCGCTGATCAGGCGGTTGCGGCGCGGAAAATTTGCCGCGAGCGGCGGGGTGCCGAGCGGGAACTCGGAAACCAGCGTACCTTGCTGTGCAAGCGCGTGGGCAAGGTCGCGGTTGGCGGCAGGATAGACTTTGTCCAGTCCGGTGCCGACGATGGCGATGCTGCCGCCCGGGCCGCGCAATGCGCCGCGATGGGCGGAGGCATCGATACCGTGTGCCAGACCGCTGATGATGCACAGCCCGGCATCGCTCAGCGATTTGGCAAATGCCTCCGCGTTATGCATCCCTTGCGGGGTGGCGCTGCGGCTGCCGACAATGGCCAGCGCGGACCGGTTGAGCAAATCCAGGCGGCCCTTCACATACAACAACAGGGGAGGATCGGGAATGTTCAGCAGCGCTTGCGGGTAGTCGCTGTCGGCGAGGGTGACGAGATGGTTGCCGGGGTCTTCAAGCCAGGCCAGTGCCGGGGCGATGGCCTCATCAACTATGCCCTTGTTGATCTCGGCGGCGGTATCCGCTTTGATGAAGGATTTGAGTGAACTGATCGAAGCGGCGAAAACCGCATCCGGCGAGCCGAACTCCTTTAACAGGAGGCGCGCACTTTCGCCGCCCAAACCGCGCGTCAGGCTGAGTGCCAGCCATGCTTTAAGCGAAACATCAAAATTCACCGGTGGCCTCTATCAATTCAGCGTTCGTGTGATTCTCCCGCAACGGGAACCGGTCCGCAAAGGGGGATTAGCCGTCCGCGCATTGAAACTCAACAGTCAACTTTATCAACAGCACGATAATAATCCGGTTCGGGCCGGCATTCAGCCCGGCAAAGTAGCGCGGGCCACTCCGCCGACATTAATTATCGGTGAAACGGCCGGCAACACCATCGGTTGCTAGGGATTCTTGACGCTGTCGAGCAGCTGTACCGGCAGGCGCGTCTCCATTACCAGTGCATAGGACACCTTGTTGAACACGCGGAATACAAACACCAGGCCATAGCGCTCATCGGGCAGGGTGTACTCCTGGCCGGCATTTCTGACCACTTCGCCTTTGTGATACAACGCCAGCACATAGCCATTCTGCAAGCCGTCCCGCGCACCCTTGTTGAGTGTGATGACGGAGTTCTGCCCGCCCTGGGATACGCCGCCATAAATGGAAATCACCTTTCCCGAAATTTTGCTTGCCGGCGCGCGTGGCAGATAATTGCTGGGCTCATCTTCGGTGTGCAGGACCAGTCGGTCGCCCGCATTGATTTCCTCGACGGCATGGGTAATCGTGATGGTGCTGACTTTTGCATAGTGGGTTACGACGGCGTCGCCCAGATAAATGGCTTCGATACCGAGAACCTCGTCGCTGTCAGGATCGACAAATGTTTTACCCGGCCGATAGATCTGCCAGTGGTCACCCTTGTTGGCAGGCAGGTTTGCCACAAAGGCGGTATCATTGTTGCCGAGTATCACGCGTCCTTCGCGCGCGCCGATCAGCGTTGGCGCATTTTTGAACTGATCCCCCTCTATGATCAGTGGCCGGGTCAAAAATGGACCGATGGCACTTGCCGGTATGCTTGGAATGGCATCGTGGGAACTTTGCTCGATACGCACTTTGGGGTACAGCATTACGGTGTTGCCCGTTCCCGTTTCGTTTACGCCGCTCGCGGCCATGCCTGTACCGGTTTCGCCGAAGTTCAGGGTGCCTTTGTTGCGGTCGAGATAGATCACGTTACCGGGATAGATCCAGTGCGGATCCTTGATGGTGTCTTTGTTCAGGCCCCAGATGTGCGGCCATCTCCATGGGTCCTTGAAGAACTTGCCGGAGATGTCCCACAGCGTGTCGCCCTTGACCACGACATACTGGTCAGGCGCATCGGGGCGAATGTTCTGGCGTATGTCAGCGGAACTGTCGGACCCTGCTGCAAAGGCCAAAACAGGCAATAAAAAGAAAATCAGCGATATAATCTTGCGCATGAGAACTCCGGCAGAGTCGATGGTAAGGGGCACGCAAAGTTACTGCGCTACGTTAAATTTTGCATCTAGTATACTAAATTAGCAAGCATTTATAGGTCACGAATGGCAATTCTGAAAATCTTGCAGTATCCAGATGAGCGCCTGCACAAGGTCGCCAAGAAAGTCAATCTGGTCAATGAAACCACGCGCAAACTGGTGCGCAATATGGCTGAGACCATGTATGCCGCTCCCGGAGTGGGCCTGGCTGCAACGCAGGTGGATGTGCATGAGCGGATCATTATTGTGGATATTTCCGAGACACACGACCGCTTGAAGGTGTTCATCAACCCTGAGATCATCGCCAGCAGCGGCGCCAGCGATTGCGAGGAAGGTTGCCTGTCCGTGCCGGGTATTTATGAAACGGTGAGACGTGCAGAAAAGATCACCGTGCGTGCACTTGATGAACATGGCGAAGCTTTTACGCTGGACGCAGAGGGTTTGCTGTCAGTTTGCATCCAGCATGAGATGGATCATCTGCTTGGCAAGGTGTTTGTCGAATATCTGTCCCAGCTCAAACAGACCCGGATTCGCGCAAAGCTGAAGAAGCGCCTGCGCGAAACCATGTAAAAACCGCTGCACAACTACTTCGCATCGCTGATGCCGCGTTAAAAATCGGCTCAAAATCCTCGTGTACTGAATGTACACTGCATCTGCGACACGTTACTGGCGAAGCCAGCCGATTGCGGGAGCAGATGCAGGCCGCTCTTCCCGCACCGGATGCTTCGCAACACCGTGTCAGAACGGCTATTTTCTCACCGTTTTTTTGCCTTGCCTCAGCTTCGCTCGCTACATCGTGCAGAGGATTTTTAATCCAACTAAATATATTATGAAAATCATCTTTGCCGGCACGCCGGATTTCGCGGCCAGCGCGTTGTCGGCGCTGTTGACCGAACACCAGATCATCGCGGTGCTTACCCAGCCGGATCGTCCAGCCGGGCGGGGTATGCAATTGGCCGCCAGCCCGGTGAAACAGCTTGCAGTGCAGCACGGTTTGACGGTTTTGCAGCCCGCCACCCTGAAAACGGAAGAAATACAACGCTCGCTCGCGGCACTTGAAGCGGATGTGATGGTGGTGGCCGCTTACGGTTTGATTCTGCCGAAAGCGGTGCTGCAGTTGCCGCGCCACGGCTGCCTGAATATCCATGCCTCGCTGTTGCCGCGCTGGCGCGGAGCTGCACCGATACAGCGGGCAATCCTGGCGGGCGACAATGAAACCGGCATCACCATCATGCAGATGGACGAGGGACTGGATACCGGCGATATGCTGTTGCGCAAGGCCTGTCCGATCTCCCAAAGCGACACAGCCCAGACCCTGCACGACAAACTGGCCGGGATGGGCGCGGGCTGCATACTCGAAGCGTTGCGCCTGCTCGGGGACAACCGGTTGGCGCCGGTCAGACAGGACAATGACGCCGCGTGTTATGCGGCCAAGTTGCTCAAGGGAGAAGCACAGATCGACTGGTGGCAGGATGCCCGCCAGATCGAACGGGCTGTGCGCGCATACAATCCATTTCCGGTGTGCCAGACCAGGCTGGACGGCGTGATGATAAAAATCTGGCAGGCCGGGATAGGTGCCGACTCATCCGGTGAACCGGGCAAAGTATTGGCGGCCGACAAGCTTGGCATCACCGTCGCTTGCGGCAAGGGCGCGCTAAGGCTGGAAATGTTGCAGCGTCCCGGCGGCAAGGCGCAACCGGCCGCGCAATTTTTACAGGCAATGCCGATCAGGGTCGGCGATCATTTTTCAAGCAAATAGATGCACAACATACAACTCGCAGCCGGGCAAATCGTTCAGCAGGTGCTGACGGATGGCCGCAATCTCAACCAGGTGCTGGAGGAGTCGCTGCGCAAGAAATCGGTGTGGACCCCGGCACAGCGCGCGGCCTTGCAGGATCTGAGCTATGGCACGTTGCGCTTTTACGGCCAGTTGCGCGCAATATTGGCGCTGTTGCTGCACAAACCGATGCTGGACCAGCGCATCTACTACGTGCTGCTGGTGGCGCTGTACCAGCTGCAATACAGCAAAGCCGCGCATCATGCCGTGGTCGACCATGCGGTGCGATCCGCGCAAATGTTGAACGTGAAAGTGAGCGGTCTGGTAAATGCGATTTTGCGCAATTTCCTGCGCGGCCGGGATGCTTTGCTGGAGCAGGCAGCACAAAATGCCGAGGGAAAATTCAGTTATCCGCAATGGTGGATCGATGAACTGAATGCACAGTATGGCGAACGTGCAGCGGCGATACTTGAAGCGGGCAACCGGCATCCGCCGATGACTTTGCGCGTCAATCAGCGCCGCAATACCAGCGCGGACTACCAGATGCAGCTGACACAGCAGAGCTTGCCCTCCCGTGTAATCGCGCCTGACGCGCTGCTACTGGACAAGCCGGTACCGGTGGACAGGCTGCCGGGGTTTTTTGACGGGATGGTTTCGATACAGGATGCCGGGGCGCAATACGCGGCAGGATTGCTGGACGTTTGCGACGGGATGCGCGTGCTGGACGCCTGCGCTGCACCCGGCGGGAAAACCGCGCATATCCTGGAACGGGCATCGGTCACAATGGTGGCGGTAGACCGCGATGCCAAACGATTGCAGCGGGTCGCGGAAAATTTGCAGCGGCTGCAACTGACCGCACAACTGGTCGTCGGGGATGCCGCACAGCCGGACGCATGGTGGGACGGCATTCCTTTTCAGCGCATCCTTGCCGATGTGCCCTGCTCGGCTTCGGGTGTGGTGCGCCGCCATCCCGATATCAAATGGTTGAGACGCAGCTCGGATATTTCGGGATTTTCCGCACAACAGCTCGACATCTTGCATGCCTTGTGGCGGCTGCTGGCTCAAGATGGTAAATTGCTTTATGCCACTTGCTCGGTTTTTCACCAGGAAAACGAACTGGTTGTCGCGTCGTTTCTGGCGCAACATCCGGAGGCGCGACGTTTGCCGGTTACTTTACCCGGCGGTGCAGAGGGGCAATTGTTGCCCGATGATCAGCATGACGGATTCTTTTATGCGTTGTTGCAAAAAATCACTTAGCGCGCTGCTGTTCGGCGTGCTGCTTGCCGCCACGCTCGCCGCAACGGCGCAAGCCGAGGGTATTTCCATCAACAAGGCGGAAATTCGTCCGGGGGATGATGGCTACCAGCTTTCCGCCAGCTATGACATCAACCTGAATTTTGTCGTAAAGGAGGCGTTGTCGCAGGGCATACCGATTTATTTTGTGGGCGAGTTTACGCTCACGCGTGCCCGCTGGGGTTGGCTGGATTCTGCGCAACAGACTCTGGTGCGCCACCTTCCGCACTTTATCGTGGGCGATGCGCCGTTGACGCGCTGGTCGTGGCTGGACGATGAAGTGTTCAGCGGCGAACAGACCGTTAAAATTTCCTATAGCGTACTGACGGGACGTTACCGTATCTCGAGGGGCGCCCTGTTCCAGAATTTTGCCAGCCTCGACGATGTGTTAAGCATGATTGCCAGGCAGAATTCGGCCGTTATTCCGGCGAAGCTGCTGAACAGGAATGACAAATATATTGCGGGTGCGCGGCTGAGCATGGATATTTCGCAACTGCCCAAACCGTTGCAGGTGAATGCGCTGACCGACAGTGACTGGACCCTCGACTCCGGCTGGTATCACTGGCCGGTCAGTTCGGCCGTAATCGCAACACACAGCGGCAGCAAAGCGGAGTGACGACGCGGTGACTTACCTGATTTTCATCAGTGTTGCCCTAAGCGGCGCGTTGCTGTATTTGCTGTCAAGCAACAGCGGCAACACCCAGGGCTTTTCGATCAATTACTACAGCCTGCTCGGGATGACCGGCCTGCTGGCGTCGGGGTTGATGGGGCTGGTCGGCTATCAACTGTGGCGGTTGCGCAACAAGCTCAAGAACAAGGTATTTGGCGCCAAGCTGACACTGCGACTGGTGCTGTTTTTCACGCTGATCGGCGTGCTGCCGGGCATTTTGATTTACGTGGTATCCGTGCAATTCCTCAACAAGAGTATCGAGTCATGGTTTGACGTGCGTGTCGAGAAAGCGTTGGAAGGCGGGCTCAACCTCGGCAGAAGCGGCCTCGACAACAGCTTGAAAGAGCTTGCAAAAAAAGCCGAATTTACCGCGAACCTGCTGGCTGGAAAGCGTTTGGGACAATACCAGAGCTCTCTGGATTTGCTGGTCGATGAAGATGTATCGCAGGAAGCGGCGGTGTTTACCACCAGCGGAAAATTGGTCGCCGTTTCCCCGCGAAACAACGCTGAGCACACCGACCAGCCCGATGGCGATTTGATGCGCCGTGCGCTGGAAAATGGCGAATATGCGGTGATCGATACCATGCCGGACCAGGGGCTGACCCTGCTTGCACTGGTGGTGGTCAACTCCAAAATACAGGCGGGGAAACAGTACGTGCTGCAATTCACCCAGCCGGTTCCCAAGCAGATCGAGGCGGATGCCGAAACCGTGCAATCGGTGTACCGTGACTATCAGGAGCTGACCATCTCCCGCCTCGGGCTGAAAAGGCTGTACGGGATCACCCTGACGCTGTCCCTGCTGGTGGTACTGCTGACGGCGGTGTCCGCGGCATTTTATCTCAGCGAAAGATTCGGCTCATCGCTGGAAGCGCTGGCGGATGGGACGCGCGCGGTCGCGCAAGGGGACTTTACCGAACAATATCCGATTCGCAGCAGCGACGAGTTGGGCGCGCTGACCGGCTTGTTCAACCAGATGACGCGCCAGCTGTTCGACGCCAAGCAGGCCAGCGAACAGCAGCAGCGCGTGGTGGAAAGCGCCAAGGTGCATTTGGAAAGTGTCTTGACCCACCTGTCTTCCGGCGTGCTGGCGCTGGATCACGAATTGCGCCTGCGCTCGGTGAATACCAGCGCGGCGCAAATCCTCGCCGCGCCTTTGCACGAAATGCAGCGGATGTCGTTAAGCCAAATCGCCGAGAAATACCCGCTGCTCAGATCATTCTGCCAGACTGTCATGGATGCGTTCAAGGAAACCGGCAGCGGCGAATGGGAACGCCAGATTGAGCGGCTGAGCAGAAACGGCAACCAGATACTGTTGATGCGCGGGACTCGCTTGCCGGAAGGCGGGGAAGCCGGCTTTGTGGTGGTGTTCGATGATATCAGCCACCTGCTGCAGGCGGAGCGCCAGGCGGCATGGGGTGAAGTGGCGCGACGGCTTGCGCATGAAATCAAGAATCCGCTCACCCCGATTCAGCTTTCGGCAGAGCGTTTGCAGTATAAACTCAGTGACAAGCTTGATGAAGACGACGCGCAACTGCTGCTGCGCGCCACGCAAACGATCGTCAGCCAGGTCTCCGCCATGAAAAACATGGTGAGCGATTTTGCCAATTACGCACGCGGTCCGGCGTTAAGACTGTCACACCTGAGTTTGCACAAACTGATCAGGGAAGTACTTGGGCTGTATGAAACCAACACCGTTTCGATCGTTCTGAAACTGAATGCATTGCACAGCGAAGTGAATGGTGATGCGACCCGCTTGCGCCAGGTCATCCACAACCTGCTGCAGAACGCACAGGACGCGCTGCACGGAATCGCGCAACCGCAAATCACGCTGCATACCGAAAACCGGGATGGGGAAATCCACCTGTGGGTCGGGGACAATGGTGCGGGATTCCCGGCAAGCGTGCTGATGCGGGCATTTGAACCCTACATGACGACCAAGGCCAAGGGCACCGGATTGGGGTTGGCAATTGTGAAAAAGATAGTGGAAGAGCATGGCGGGCACATCTCCATTGAAAATAACATAAGCGGTGGCGGGCTGGTCAGTATCAGCCTGCCGCTGGTTGAGGAGGCGTAATGGAAAGCAGGAATATTTTGGTGGTGGACGACGAGATCGGTATCCGCGAGTTGCTGTCGGAAATCCTGTTCGACGAGGGATACCAGGTGTATCTGGCCGAAAATGCCGAACAGGCGCGCGCCTATCGAAACGAGCATGAGCCGGATCTGGTGCTGCTCGATATCTGGATGCCGGATACCGACGGTATAACGCTGCTCAGGGAGTGGGTCGAGCAGGATTTGCTGACCATGCCGGTCGTGATGATGTCGGGACACGGCACGATCGAAACGGCGGTCGAGGCAACGCGTATCGGCGCGGTGGATTTTTTGGAGAAACCCATTGCGCTGCAGAAACTGCTGAGCACCATTGCCAAGGCAATCATGGATGATGCACCCAGGCCGCAGAAACAGATGCCCGAGACGCAAGCCGAGAAAGTTTCATTGAACGTTGCCGGGCGGTCGCAGCAGATTTCACTACCCCTGGATTTGCCCCTGCGTGAAGCGCGCGACCATTTTGACGCGTTTTACCTTGACTATCATCTGCGCAAGGAGGAGGGGAATGTCTCGCGCGTTGCAGAATTTGTCGGACTCGAGCGTACCCACCTTTATCGCAAACTCAAGCAACTGGGCATTAAATTCGTCAAAAAGGGCTCAGCCGACTAAATCGGGCTGGAAAACATATCCAGTATGGCGGTTGCCCTAATCGGGGGGGTACGGCATAATTACGGACCCAAATTAGCTCGGGCACCCCTATAACAATGAAACAATGTTTGTAGGGGTGCCCTTTACATAACCAATCCCGCAAGGATGATTTAAGAGGTAACAGGAAATGGCCGTCACACGAAGCGTCACCCCACCCAAATTCAATGACATCACCGGTGCGATCCGTGCGCTGGCCATGGACGCAGTGCAAAAGGCCAATTCCGGGCACCCCGGTGCGCCGATGGGCATGGCGGAGATTGCCGACGTGCTGTGGAACCATCATCTTCGCCATAACCCGGCCAACCCGCACTGGGCCGACCGCGACCGCTTCGTGATGTCCAACGGTCACGGCTCGATGCTGGTTTACGCGCTGCTGCATCTGTCCGGCTACGATTTGCCAATGGATGAATTGAAGCGTTTTCGTCAATTGCATTCCAAGACACCCGGCCATCCCGAGTACGGTTACGCCCCCGGCGTGGAAACCACCACCGGTCCGCTGGGTCAGGGCATCACCAATGCGGTGGGCATGGCGATGGCCGAGAAGTTGCTGGCCAATGAATTCAACAAGCCGGGCCACGAAATCGTCAACCATCACACCTACGTGTTCATGGGCGACGGCTGCATGATGGAAGGTATTTCGCATGAGTCCTGCGCGCTGGCCGGCACCTGGGGCTTGGGCAAACTGATTGCGTTCTGGGATGACAACGATATTTCCATCGACGGCCATGTCGGCGCCTGGTTTACCGACAATACCCCCAAGCGTTTCGAAGCTTACGGCTGGCATGTCATAGCCGATGTACAGGGCCATGACCCGATCGCGCTCGAAGCCGCCATCCAGGCCGCCAAGGCGGTCACCGACAAGCCCACGCTGATCTGCTGCAAGACCATCATCGGCGCCGGCTCGCCGAACAAGGAAGGCACACACGACGTGCACGGCGCGGCGCTGGGCGATGCGGAAATCGCCGCCACCCGCGCGCAGATTGGTTGGAACTACCCGCCGTTCGAGATTCCCAAGCATGTCTATGAGGCATGGGATGCGCGCACCAAGGGCGCCGGACTGGAAAGCCTGTGGAACAACAAATTCACCGAATACAAAAAGGCGTTCCCGAAAGAAGCCGCCGAGTTCGAGCGGCGCATGAAGGGCGACCTGCCGGGCAACTGGGCAGAACAAGCCGCCAAGGCGATCGCGCAAATTAACGAAAAGGGCGAGACCATCGCCACGCGCAAGGCATCGCAGAACGCGATCAACGCGCTGGTTCCGGCCTTGCCCGAGTTTCTTGGCGGTTCAGCCGACCTGACCGGCTCGAACCTGACCAACTGGACCGGCGCGCATCATGTAAACGGCGCCAAGCCGGGCAACTACATCAGCTACGGCGTGCGCGAATTCGGCATGTCCGCGATCATGAACGGCATGGCCCTGCATGGCGGTCTGTTGCCGTTCGGCGGCACCTTCCTGATGTTCTCCGAATACGCGCGCAATGCGCTGCGCATGGCGGCACTGATGAAACTGCGCGTGCTGTTCGTCTACACCCATGACTCGATCGGTTTGGGCGAAGACGGCCCGACGCACCAGCCGGTGGAACAAACCGCGACGCTGCGCTATATCCCGAACATGGAAGTATGGCGTCCGTGCGACACGGTCGAGTCCGTCGTGTCCTGGGTGGCGGCAGTGGAGCGCAAGGATGGTCCGAGCAGCCTGATCTTCAGCCGCCAGAATCTGGCGTTCCAGAAGCGCGATGCGGCGCAGATCGCCAATATCCGCAAGGGCGCCTATGTGCTGTCCGAAGCCACCGGCGGCAAGCCGCAGGCGGTCATCATCGCGACCGGCTCGGAAGTGGATCTGGCCATGAAGGCGCAAGCCGCCCTGGCCGCGGAAGGCATCAGCGTGCGCGTGGTGTCGATGCCGTCCACCAATGTGTTCGACAAGCAGGACCAGGCCTACCGGGACAGCGTGTTGCCCAAGGGCATCAAACGCGTGGCAGTCGAGGCGGGCGTGACCGGCGGCTGGTACAAGTATGTCGGTCTGGATGGCGCGGTCGTCGGCATGGACAGCTTCGGCGAATCCGCACCGGCACCGGAACTGTTCAAGCATTTCGGATTCACCACGGAGCATGTGGTGAAAGCCGTCAAGGGCGTGCTTTGAGTAATTATTATAAATAGGGAGAAAATTATGGCTATTCGTGTCGGTATCAATGGATTCGGTCGCATCGGTCGCATGGTGTTCCGTGCGGCTGCAAAGGACTTTCCTGAAATAGAAATCGTGGCGATCAATGACCTGCTGGAGCCGGAATACCTGGCTTATATGCTCAAACACGATTCGGTCCATGGTCGTTTCAAGGGCGACGTCTCGGTGGATGGCAACACGCTGGTCGTCAATGGCAAGAAGATCCGCCTGACCGCGATCAAAAATCCCGCCGAACTGAAATGGGACGAGGCCAAGGTTGATATCGTGATCGAATGCACCGGATTCTTCCTGACCAAGGACACCTGCCAGGCACATCTCGACGCGGGCGCCAAGAAAGTCATCCAGTCCGCGCCAAGCAAGGACGATACGCCGATGTTTGTGTATGGCGTGAACCACGGCAAATATGCCGGCGAAAAGATCGTCTCTGCCGCATCCTGCACCACCAACGCGCTGGCACCGGTCGCCAAAGTGCTGAACGACACCTGGGGAATCAAGCGCGGCCTGATGACCACAGTGCATGCGGCAACCGCGACCCAGAAGACCGTCGACGGACCGTCCAGCAAGGATTGGCGCGGCGGCCGCGGCATCCTGGAAAACATCATCCCGTCGTCCACCGGCGCGGCCAAGGCGGTGGGTGTGGTGATACCGGAGCTGAACAAGAAACTGACCGGGATGGCCTTCCGCGTGCCGACGTCGGACGTGTCGGTGGTTGACCTGACCGTTGAATTGAACAAGGCAGCGAGCTACGAAGAAATCTGCGCTGCGATGAAGAATGCCTCCGAAAGCGGCCCGCTGAAGGGTGTGCTCGGCTATACCACCGACAGCGTTGTCTCAACGGATTTCCGCGGCGAGACCTGCCCGTCAGTATTTGATGCGGGCGCGGGCATCGCACTGGATCCGACCTTCGTCAAGGTCGTTGCCTGGTATGACAATGAGTATGGTTATACCTGCAACCTGATGCGCATGGTGACCCATATCGCCAAGTAACACAGTCCAAGTCGCAAGGGGCAAGATACAAGGATTTTTTCTTGCACCTTGCCTCTTGTATCTGATCACGCTTGAGTTGTAAGGCTTGGTTTCATACCAGCCCTTACCGCTTAGTTAAATTTTGGAGAAAGAAATGTCCGTAATCAAAATGACCGATCTGGACCTCAAGGGCAAACGCGTTCTGATCCGCTCCGATCTCAACGTTCCGGTCAAGGATGGCAAGGTGACATCCGATGCGCGTATCAGCGCCTCGATGGCGACCATCAACTTTGCACTGGATGCCGGTGCGCGCGTGATGGTCACGTCGCACCTGGGTCGCCCCGAGGAAGGCGTCTACTCGGAAGAGAACTCGCTCAAACCGGTGGCCAACGTGATCGCCAACAAACTGGGCAAGCCGGTGCGCCTGATCAGGGACTGGGTAAACGGCGGTTTCAATGTTGCCGAAGGCGAACTGGTATTGCTGGAAAACTGCCGCTTCAACAAGGGCGAGAAAAAAAGCCTGGAAGAAACCGCGAGAAAATATGCCGCATTGTGTGATGTGTTCGTGATGGACGCGTTCGGTACCGCGCACCGGGCCGAGGCGTCGACCCATGGCGTGGCAAAATACGCCCCGGCCGCCGCCGCCGGCATCCTGCTCACCCAGGAACTGGAAGCGTTGACCAAGGCGCTGCTCGCCCCGGCCCGCCCGATGGTGGCCATCGTCGGCGGTTCCAAGGTTTCCACCAAGCTGACCGTGCTGGAAAGCCTGTCGGAAAAAGTCGACCAGCTGGTGGTCGGCGGCGGTATCGCCAACACCTTTCTGAAGGCGACCGGCCACCCGGTCGGCAAGTCGCTGTGCGAAAACGATCTGGTTCCGACCGCCCAGGCACTGCTGGAGAAAATGACCGCGCGCGGCGCCAGCATCCCGATCGCAACCGATGTGGTGGTGGGCAAGCAGGCACCGTTTGTCGCGGGCAATGAAAATACCCCGGCGATACTGAAGTCGGCAAACGATGTAGCCGAGGATGAAATGATCTTCGATATAGGCCCCCAGTCGGCGCAGGAAATAGCCGACATCATCATGAAGGCGGGCACCGTGGTATGGAACGGACCGGTAGGCGTGTTCGAGTTCGACCAGTTCGGCGAGGGCACCAAAAAAATCGCAATGGCAATCGCTGAAACCAAGGCGTTCACACTGGCGGGTGGTGGAGACACCATCGCCGCAATTCAGAAGTACGACATTTTCGACAAGGTGTCATACATCTCCACCGCTGGCGGGGCATTTCTGGAATTTCTCGAAGGCAAGACATTGCCGGCAGTTGAAATTCTTGAACAACGCGCCAGTCAATAAAACATAGGAAAACATGCTGCGCAGAACCAAGATTGTTGCAACGTTGGGACCGGCTTCCAACGATCAGAAAGTACTGGAACAAATGATACACGCGGGTGTTGATCTGGTGCGGATGAACTTTTCGCACGGCACCGCGGCGGATCACATGAAGCGCGCCGAAACGGTGCGCGCCGCAGCCAAGGCCTGCGGTCGAACGGTCGGCATACTGGCCGACCTGCAGGGTCCGAAGATTCGCGTGCGAAAGTTCGAGAATGACAAGATCACCCTGAACAAGGGCGATACGTTCATCCTCGATGCGGCGCTGGACGGGCTGGGAAACCAGCAGCATGTCGGCCTCGATTACAAGGAGCTGCCCAACGATGTCAGCCCGGGCACGGTTCTGTTGCTGAACGACGGCATGCTGGAATTCCACGTCACCAAGGTGCAGGGCACACAAGTCATCTGCAAGGTGGTGCGCGGCGGGGTGTTGTCCAACAATAAGGGCATCAATCGCAAGGGCGGCGGATTGACCGCAGCCGCGCTGACCGACAAGGACAAGGAAGACATCAAGACGGCCGCGCTGATCAAGGCTGATTACCTGGCGGTGTCCTTTCCGCGCAGCGGCGATGACATGCGCGTGGCGCGTGAACTGATGCACGCGGCCGGCGGCAAGAGCATGCTGATGGCGAAGATTGAGCGTGCCGAGGCGATCCCGGCGCTGGCCGACATCATCGATGCGTCGGATGCCATCATGGTGGCGCGCGGTGATTTGAGCGTGGAAGTCGGCGATGCGGCCGTGCCGGGCCTGCAAAAGCGCATGATCAAAATGGCGCGTGCAAAAAATCGCCTGGTGATCACCGCGACACAAATGATGGAATCGATGATCAGCAATCCGATACCGACCCGTGCCGAGGTTTCGGACGTGGCGAATGCGGTGCTGGACGGCACGGATGCGGTGATGCTGTCGGCCGAAACCGCGGTGGGTGATTATCCGGTTGAAACCATCGAGGCCATGGCACGGATTTGCCTCAAGGCCGAGCGTGAGGTGGAAGACAGCGTATTCGACCGCCGCCCCGGTGCGCAGCGATATACGCGTGTCGACCAGTCGATCGCGATGTCGGCGCTGTTCGCCGCATCGCATTTCAAGGTAAAAGCAATTGTGGCCCTGACCCAATCCGGCTCGACCCCGTTGTGGATGTCGCGCATGAATGCCGGGGTGCCGATTTTTGCCCTGACGCCCGTGGAAGAGACGCTGAGCAAGGTAACACTGTTCAGCGGCGTGCATCCGATTGCATTCCATTCAAACGCCAAGGACCAGACACAGGAAATGCGCAATGCCGAACAGACGCTGTTCGAGCTCGGTCTGGTGGAGGACGGCGACGTGGTTGTGATGACACTGGGCGAAGCGGTCGGCAAATCGGGGTACACCAACACGATGAAGATCGTTAAAATTGGCGATCTCAAGTAAACACCCGCGTTTCGCTACCGCGATATTTGGAATTGGCAGCGACACACAAACTTGAATTTTTAATCAGGAGGAAGAAATGGCTTTAGTATCGATGCGTCAACTACTCGATCACGCTGCGGAAAACGGCTACGGTCTGCCCGCATTCAACGTGAACAATCTCGAACAGGTCAAGGCCATTATGGAAGCGGCCGATGAAACCAACAGCCCGGTGATCATGCAGGGCTCCGCCGGTGCGCGCAAATATGCCGGCGAAGCGTTTTTGCGCCACCTGATCCTGGCGGCTGTCGAAACCTACCCGCACATCCCGGTCGTGATGCACCAGGATCACGGTGCGTCGCCGGCAGTGTGCATCAACGCAATCCGCAGCGGTTTTTCCAGCGTGATGATGGATGGCTCGCTGAAAGAAGACGCCAAGACCCCTTCCTCGTTCGAATACAACGTGGACGTGACCCGTCGCGTGGTGGAAATGTCCCATGCGGTGGGCGTTTCGGTCGAGGGCGAGCTGGGATGCCTGGGTTCGCTGGAAAGCGGCATGGGTGAAAAGGAAGATGGCCACGGCGCCGAAGGCGTGCTGACCCACGACCAGTTGCTGACCGATCCTGAAGAGGCCGCCCAGTTCGTGCGCCAGACCGGCGTCGATGCGCTGGCCATCGCGATCGGCACCTCGCACGGCGCGTACAAGTTCACCAAGCCGCCCACCGGCGATACGCTGGCGATCAGCCGCATCAAGGAAATCCACGCGCGCATCCCCAACACCCACCTGGTGATGCACGGTTCCTCATCGGTACCTCAGGAATGGCTGAAGATCATCAACGAATTCGGCGGCGACATGGGCCAGACCTACGGCGTCCCGGTTTCGGAAATCGTCGAGGGCATCAAGCACGGCGTGCGCAAGGTCAACATCGACACCGACCTGCGCATGGCGTCCAGCGGTTCGGTGCGGCGTTACCTGGCACAGAACCCCAAGGACTTCGATCCGCGCAAGTTCCTCGCCGCCTCGACCAAGGCAATGAAGGAAATCTGCAAGGCGCGCTACGAGGCATTCGGCTCCGCCGGTCAGGCCGGCAAGATCAAGGTGATCTCGCTGGACGATATGGCGATGCGTTATGCCAAGGGCGAATTGAAGGCAGTTGTAAAATAAGCCGGACCATTGCAGCAAATAAAAAAACGACCTTCGGGTCGTTTTTTT
>DATKVR010000087.1:0-10741 GCA_035529955.1 Gallionella sp. | reverse complement strand
CCGCGTTCCACCTGCAAGCGTGCCAGCATCATGGTGAAGCGGGTTTGTTCCGGATTGCTGTCCAGCCTGTCCTGCAACACGCGTTCCGCATCCTTGCCGCGTTTTTTCTCCAGCAACAAGGCAACCAGCGCCTGTCTGGCTTCATCATTGCCCGGATTCAGGCGCAATGCAGCCCGGTATCCGGACATTGCATCGTCAATGCGTCCCTGCTGGAATAACGCTGAAGCTTTGCGAAACTCCGCATCGGACAATTGTTCCGGACTGATTTGCTTCATTGGCAATGAATCATCCGGTGTCGGCAGCGCATCTTCAGCAACTGAAGTTTTGATTGGCGGTGTTCTGGCGATCCTGACGGCTGCTTTTTTCCCAGTCTTGCTTGCCGGCTTGCTTGTCAGTTTCCGGGCCAGCTTTCTGGCCGTTTCCACTGTCGCATGCGGCAATACGCCGGCAATTTTTTCTTTCGAATGAGGTTTCTCCGGTTCATGTCTGGCGTTCGACGGAAGCGGCACCGAACTCAATTCGAAGCTCAGCCGCGATGCGGGCATCGCGTCTGAAATGGCGACCTGCGCAGCCTGGTGCTGCATGGTCAATCTCCCGGCCACTGGTGAACCCGGAACATTTCCCGCGACTGCAGGCAATGCCTGCGCGGCGTTGGGCGAAACACCCGCGGCGGCATCCGGCTTGCGGGCATGAAGCCATTGCCATACCGCGATCCCTGTCACTAAGGCCAGCCCGAACGCCAGCAAAAGCATGCTGAAATTGCGTTTGGCCTGCGGCACGGCGCGCACCATGGCCTGCTCGGCGACATGATGCGCGCCGCGCTGCTCGAGCTGGTTGAGTACCTGGTTGATGACGCTCATGGCAGCCCTATCCTTGAATACCACGCCCAGGCAATGCCCAGCGACGCGACTAGCGCCGTACCGGTCAACGCTACTGCCCAGGGCAACCAGTCGCGGCGCACTTCGGGCGTGTCTGCCGCCGCATCGCGGATATGCCGGGCAAATACCAGCTGCCTGCCATCGCTGAATGCCAGCATCAATGCCTTGTGGGCAACGATATTGACCAGCCGGGGCGTACCTCCCGTGATTCGGTGCAGCTTGGCCACGGCGCTATCGCTGAATAATGTTTCACCGGCAAATCCGGCCACCGCAAGTCGATGGCGCAAGTAACGCTCCAGTTCGGTTCTGCGCAAGCCTTTCAGGTCGTATTGAAAACTGATGCGCTGGCGCAGCTGGCGCACTGAATGATGCTTCAGGCGTTCATTCAATTCCGGCTGACCGAACAGCACCACCTGCAGCAGTTTGCGCTTTTCCGTTTCCAGATTGGTCAGCAGGCGCAATACCTCCAGGCTTTCCAGCGGCATTGCCTGCGCCTCATCCAGGCACAGCAAGGCGCGCTGGCCGTTGCGCGCGCATTCAAGCAGCGAATGGGTCAAACCTTTCAGCAGATGGTACTGGTCGCCGGTTTTTTCCAGCGGCACGCGAAATTCTTCCGCCAAAGCCATCAGCAGACTGTTCGGTTCAAGGTAGGGATTGGGAATATAGGCGGTGATGAAGCGCGGAACAGGCGCCGCGGCGACAGCCGGGTCCTGGGTACCGATCAGCGTGGTGGACTGTTTGCCCTGGTTGATCGTGGCAAGAAATTTCCGGCACAGCAGGGTCTTGCCATTGCCCACTTCGCCGGTGATCTTGATGAAACCCTCGCCGTTGCGTGCCGCCACCAGCAGGGTATTGAGCGCCTCCTGATAACTTGAACAAGCGAAGAAAAAGCTGGTGTCCGGGGTCAGGCTGAATGGCGCTTCGCGCAAGCCGAAGTGTTGCAGATACATATCAGGGGAACCTCAAGGGTTTGTCCCATTCCCCATCATCCCGTTGAACCGGTCGCGACTTTGCGTGATGTCGTTGGACCAATCCTTGTCACCATCCACGATGGTCGGTTTCAGCAGGATGATCAACTCGCGCTTTTCGCTGGACTGATTGGTCTGGCCAAACAGGGATTTTGGCAATCCCGGCAATCCCGAATCGTTGTTGCTGGAGGCCTGGCGCATCAAACCGCCGATGGCCACGATCTGACCATCGCGGGCGCGCACGATACTGTCGGTTTCGGAAACCGAGCTGGAGGCCAGCGGCAAACTGATCGACCCGCCGGTACCGCCCAGATCAACGGTCTTGGTCACCGTGGTGACCTGGCTGACGGAAGGATGCACATGCAGGATGATTTCGCCGTTCTCGGCGATGCTCGGCGTGACATCCAGCGCAATGCCGGAAAAGAACGGTTGCAAAGTGACATTCGGCGTGGTGGTCGCGCCGATTCCACCGGTCGTGGTCGTGGTCGAAACGTTGGTGACGAAGAAGTCATCCGTGCCGACCTTGAGCACGGCTTTCTGGTTGTTCAGCGTGGCAATGCGCGGACTGGACAGCACATCCACGTTACCCTGCGACTCCAGAAAATTCAGCAGTGCGGCAAAATTGCTGGTCTGGAACGCCAGTCCGAACAGCGAGCCTGCAGCCGCCTGGCCGGCGGCCGTCGTCCCCGCCAACGCCAGATTGGCTCCCGGGGTACCGGATAACAGGCCGTTGGTCAGCGAGCCTGATGGGGCGAGACTGGATCCGGGTGACAGCACCCCGCCGGAAGTAAAGCTGTTGGGGTTATTTTTGAATGCCGCCCAGTTCACGCCGGATTGAAAGTTGTTGTTCAATTGCACATCGACAATCTTTGCTTCCAGTATCACCTGGCGATCGACTGAAATCTGTGACGCCCTGAGGTAGGCGGAAACATTCCTCAACTCGTTCGGCATCGCGCGAACCACGATCACGCCCGACATCGGGCTGACCACCACGCTGCGTCCCTTGTCATTGCCAACGATGGCAGCCAGTGATCTCTGCAGCTCTTGCCAGAAGTCGGACTTGCTGGACATGGTTACCTGGCTGCTTACCGCCGAACGCGATTGTGGTGAGCCGTTTGTGGTGGTCGATGTGTTTGCCGTACCGGGCGTCTGGGCGCTGGGCGCGTCAGACACCGAACCGGATGTGACCCTCAGCGACGATTCGCCGTCGCGTTCCGCCGTCAGGTAATTCACCTGAAAGATCCGCGTCTGCAGGGTCAGCGGTTGAATGTAAATGCGGTTGTTTTCTATCTTGTAATCGTAGCCATACATCTGCCGTATCGCTTCCAGCGCGTCGAATACGGTTACGTCCTTGAGATTCAGTGAAATATTTCCCCTGACATTGGGGTTCAGCAGCATGCTGTAACGTGTCCCGGCCACGATCGACATGAATACCTGGGTTGCGGGAACATTGTTCACCGTCAAATCGAATTTCGTGTCCAGCGATTTGCTGTCTGCCTTGGGTATGCCCATTGCCAGCGGCGGCAGCAGCGCATTATCCACCTCGTCAGCCTTGCTCGGCTGAGCACTATTCTGCGCAGCCTGATTCATTTCGTGCTTAATCGAATCAGCCACCTGATTGTTGCTGCGCGTTGCAGCACAGCCTGCCAGCAACAGCACCCCCAGTAATAATATCGTTCTCATTTTTCCTCCTTCGGGTGCCCGGACAACAGATTTTCGTCGTGCTCAGCCGGCTTCGATTCATGGCTGGGCGATGTGCTATTGATTGGTTGAGATGGCTGCACGACTTGCGTCTCATTATTGGATGATTCGATTTTGGGTATTTCCATATTCGATGGTCCTGCGCCGGCAATGTCCTCGTGTGTGATCTTGACGCCGGGGAACAACGTCAACACCTGCCTGTTCTTGCCGCGCTGCAATACGACACTGCCGGCATTTACTTCGACCAGCCTGGCATTGCCAAGCCGCCCGCCCAATTCAACGGTTTTCCCGTCTATGATCGCTGCGCGGCGCGTCTCGGAAATGATGATCGAACGCAAACCGGACGGTTGTGCCGCCTCCGTTCCTGCACTTCTTCCCGATGCGGCTTGAAAAATATTTGCCGGCGGGCGAGTCGGATCGGTCAGTTCTTCAGCATGCAGCGGGAAAATCACCGCAGACAGTGCACAGAAAACACCAATGCCCATCAGCGGCCGCAGCAACGCGCCGATATTCCCTGATCCATGCCCTGTGCGCCGATTATCGTTCATCACATCGCCAACCATGTTTTATCCAGACTCAGTGTGTACAGGGTCAATGTAAACAATGAATCGGGATATTTTTCCACGCTCAGGCTTGCCTCACCCCAGAACATCTGCTCGGGCAACTTTTCCAGTGCGGTGACGTACCTGATCATATCCAGATAACCGCCGCGCACCGTGATTTGCACCCCGTGCTTGAATATTTGCCGCTGTGAGCCGGTCTGGCTGCCAGTCGTATCGGCCGCCACTCCCTTCGGCGTCTCGATCAGCGGGCTTACCGGTAGCGTCTTCAGCTCGACCAATTGCAGACTGCCGTTATTTTCCAGCACCTTTTTAAGCAAATCCGCCATCTTGTCCGGTTCAACCAGGCGATCGGTGCGGCTCTGCAGATAATTGTCCTGCTCTTTCAGTTGCTGCTTGAGTTGCGCCAGGCGTTCGCGCAATGGCGAATGTTCACTATCCTTTTTTGCCTGCAGGATATTCTGCATCTGCGCCTGCAACTCCTTCATTTTCTCCTGCCGCTGTGCCACCTGTGACGACAGCAATTTCTGCCTGGCCAGCAACGGGTCAATCAGCAGCACATTGATCAGCGAAATCACCACGAAGGCAGCCGCAACAAAAATCATGGTGCGCTCGCGCAGGGACAATTCATCTATCGCCGCGCTGGCCCGATCCCAGTACCGCTTCATTTATCGGCCTCTTTGTTCACGCTGGAATGCAGGGTGAATTCGATATAGCGGGGTGCGGAAGCATCCTTGCCCTTGCTGTTTCCTGCCGCCTGCTCAACCTTTGCCTGCTGCATTGCCAGGGTGGAAAAAGTCTTGCCTTTCATGATGCTCTCCCTGCCCAGACGCTGGATATATATCGGCAACAACTGCGGATCGACCACCCCGCCGCTCAGGCTGATCTGCGCAGCATCACCGGTCACTTTGAAGCCGGTCAGCCACAGGCCCTGGACCACCTGTCGGGAAAAGGCACGCATGTATTCCGAATAGCCGGTGGTATTGCCCAGTGCGCCGGACTTCAGCGTCTCGATAATCTGGTTCTGGACGGCCACCTGCTTGTCCAGACCCTGCACTTCGTTCTGCAACAATTGCATGGCATGTTGCGGGGAAAACTCGGTCATAAAACCGGCCAAACGAACCTGCTCGGCATTATAGCGTTGGGAATTTTCCTCGGCTTGCTTCCGGAGTTGACCCACCTGATAAACCGCATAGCCATAAAAAATCAGCGAGCCCGCGATGATCATGCCCAATGCCTGCACCATCGTCAGCAGCGAGAAATACTTGCGCTGCTTCATGAAAATCGGGTTGAACAGATTGATCTGCTGGCTCATGAAAATCTCAGAAAATCGTAGCGAGGTTGCCTTGACACGGTGTTGCGAAGCATCCGGTGCGGGAGGGGCAACTGGCGGCTGCTCCCGCAATCGGCTGGCTTCGCCAGTAACGTGTCGCAGCCGCCACTTCGAGAGCAAGGAGCAAGGAGCGCAGCGAAAGAGACATATCTTACAGATAGGCGAGGAGCGAGCACCTCGCAACGCTGCTGTCGAATTGCGCAGTAGATTTTATGGGTTTTCATCATAGCACGCGGCTTTCCTGGCGCAGTGCCGCACCCAGTGTCGTCAACGCGTGCGCAACGAATTCACTGTCTGCGAGCTCAGGCACGGCGCTGATGTCCATCACCTGCGACAGGTCCAGTTTCTGCACTTTGGTATCGAGTTCGGAATCCAGAAATTCCACCAGGCCGGTCTTGTCCGGCACACAAACCAGCACCATGTCGACCGCCAACTGGTTGTACTGGCGGTCGAAATAATCCAGCGAGCGATGCAACTCGGTTTCTACGCGATCCCGGTATTGCCGGCGCAGATCCTCATCGGCATCCAGCAATTGTCCGGCACTGATTTCGATGCGGCGCGACAGATACAATTCGCCGCCTGCGGTAAACGTCATCAGGCCCCCATAGTCATCGAATGCCAGCATGGCCAGCGCGCGATCATCGCGCTCGAACAGCGCGGCGATATTGCGCTGCGCCATCTCGGGAATATCGATCACGTCCAGCCTGATCTTCGCGTCATCGAACAGCCTGATGCGCTCCTGAATGACGCGATTCGCCGCCGCGATCGCATACAGGGTTTGCGGACGCCCCGAGGCGTATTTGCTGGCCGGGATACGCACCATGTCCACGGTGGCATCGTCGATGTGGTAGTTCAGACCGTCCTTGATCTTCCAGCGGACCGCCGTCTTCATCTCGTCGGTGGGGACGTTGGGTGCATCAACCAGCAACATCTGGTATTCGCCGGGTGCCAACAGCGTCGTGATGCGGTGATCGTCGAAATCTTTCATGTGATGCAGCTTTTCCAGCGCATCGGCGGTTATCGTGCCAGTCTCGCGAAATTCGCAGCGCACCACGCTCGGCATCGCACCTGCAAGCCTGATTGTTGCCAGATAAATTCCATGCTCGCCAAAGCTGACGGAAAACCAGTCCGCATCGTGGCTTTTTGGCTTGATCAAGGTGGAAAATGACGGTATTTTCATAATTAACGCGAAAGTAATTCAATAACCCACTGGAGTCAATGACTTTTTATACTCCTTACCCCTGCCAAACGGCATTCCCTTCGCGAATTTGTAAATACTTCATCAGGCGCAATTTGCCCGTTACATCGGTTGCCGATTATATCCATGATGCAGTTGGTGCTGCTGTGTTATTTGGACTAAACCGGAAAGCGATAACCGAAAAAGCACATCAGTAATCTTCACGCTGGTAAATAAACTCGCTCGAACCCTTGTACACGCCAAATGTGGCGCGCCCGGGTTTGCTCGGGTTGACCCCGGCTCCATTGCTGCCGGCAAGGAGGTAGCCTGGTGCGCTGATACTCACATCCACGCTGCCCGTACCGCCACCAGTTGGCGCGGAGAGTATGAACTTCAATATCCCGGCAACGACCTGCCCGCTTGCCGGTGATGGCGTAGTCGTCCAAGCGCCGGTCTTGCGCTGGTAGTTGGACAGGCTGAGCGTCAGGTTGGTCACGCTGTCGGTAAGGCTGGTTCGCCAGAATGTGCCGTCGTAATACTGGATACTCGCGTTCATCGGCAGATCCAGCGTCTCAGAGCCATGCGCATTGGATACCTTTACCTTCCCGCTCACCACCTGAACCCCGCCCTCGACCGAAGCTGAAGGGATGGGGCGCAGCGAAGTCACCGATGGGTTCACCGCATCCGCGGCCCGCAGGAATATATTGGTGGGAGCCGTTGGCGAAGTGGCGAAGGTATAGGTTTGCGTGCTCGTCGTGCCTACCCCGTGATTGAACGCGGTGGAAAGCATCGGGTTGATCGCCAGCGTACCGCTGCCCGGATTCTGGGTTACCAAGCTGCCCAGCGCATCCCATGCGCTGATATTGACGTTGTTCGACAAGCCATACGCGCTGTGATAATTGCTTGTCGTACCGCCCGCCAGATTTTTTGCGGTCACCTGCATACTGAACGGTTGACCGGAGTATACGAATCCATTGTACAAAGCCGGACAGGAACTGGTTGGGCAAGGCATCGGGGTCGTGGCCGTCGCAACCACGGCAGTATCAAAATGTTCGGGTATGAACGCACCGACCGTCGCACTGGTCCCGGTAGCGATCAGGAGGTTGTTGAGTGCATCCTTGGTGGGGGTGGTCGCAGTACCTAGATAGCCGTAGGGATTGGTCAACGTTGCCAGCAGTGAAATGCTCCCGACTTCGCCCCAGCTCAGATTGTTCACCGTCGCGACGCCGTTGGCATCATTCACCATTCCGCCTGCACCAAATTCCGTTCCGGGAACCACGTTATTGCCCGGCGTCGGATTCGCCCCGCCCGCCGGGGAAACCAGCGTGCTGGTCAGCGTCACGCCCGCGGGGCCAGGTGAGGTTTCCTTGCCGAAATTGGGGGTGGTATTGCCGAGCGCATTCAGGGCAGTCACGGTTGCGCTGAACGGATTGCCCGCCTTGATCGGACCCGCAGGAAGGCTGCTGAACGAAAAGGAAGCGGGCGCAACAATAAAGGAACCCGTACCGATCATGCTCAGCCCCGCATCCAGCGAACCCGCTGTGCCGGTGTACGCGGCGCTGACGTTCATCTGTCCCACATCGGCATATTGCAGCGTCGGCGTGGCGGTACCGGTCGCATCGAAGGTCAGCGTGACATTTGCGCCTGCCCCATCGCAGACTGCAGTCGCACTGCCCGATGCATTCAGCGCAGCGCCGCCGACCCGCACCGGGAGCGTGCCGGTTGCTGGATTGCTGTAGGCACACTTGAGGTTGACGCTCTTGCTGGTATTGGCAAATGCCGGCACGCACGCCAGGCTGTTGTCCGCTTTTTTCACGGCCTGGACAGTGAGCGTGGACGAACTTTCCGCAATGTGATTGGGCGCACTGACCAGAAAACCCGAATCGGATGATATGAAAGTACAACTCGGCGCACCGAAGTTGCAGGTTGTGGCCGCAGCAGCAACCGGAGAACTGGCCGCGGAAAATAGGGTCGACCCAGGCGTGGTGACCTGCACATCCTTGGTGACCGTGCCGCTGCCGGCGGGAATGGAAAAGCCGCTGCCCCCGGACCAGTTCACCATCGGTGAACCGGTGGAACTCAGGGTACCGGTCACCCCGCCGGTATAGGCTGTGGTGCAAGCAGCGTCTGCGCAGGCCTTGATCGTCAGCGTGCTCGGAGTACAGGTCAGGCCGGTGCCGGATGGATGATCGATTTCAAGGTGGTTTGGTGCAGAAAATGCACAGACATGCGTCTGCGTGGCAATCGCGGCCAGCGCAGTTTGACTGAGTGCCGCCGGATACACACTCACTTCATCGATGTTGCCACGAAAATGGAAAGATGCCGGCGATTCCCCTGAAGCATTCGTCTCACCGCCGATTGACACCGGGCCGGCATCGGTTCCCCATGTGCCGGTAAAAGCCGCGGCATCGCTGGTGCTGGCAAGGAGTGCTCCTGCAGCGCTATACACGTAGATAGTTCGTTTTCGGTTCGTTATGTCGGCAACGGCGGCAACAAAATACCAAGCGTTATTTGCGATTTGATAAGTAGAATCCAGAATGACAGGTGTAATGCCTCGTGAGTAGAACCTGATGGTTCCTGTCCCGCCATCGCCCAGGCTGATTCCATAACCACCGGTGTTGTTCTGGTCGTCGATCAGGATACGCTGTCCGCTCGCGGCGGCGTTGGTGGTCCTGATCCAGGCAGTGACGGTGAAATTACTGGTCAGGTTAGGAAGCGGCGTCTGGACATATCCCTGTGTGATGGTAGTACCGTTGTCGAATACCCCATAGCGGCAGGTTCCCGGGTTGCCGGCGATGGCCGGCGTTGTGCCGTCGGTGCTGGCGCTATTGAAGGACTGGGCGTTGTTCCCGTTGCCGGAACTGTCCAGCACCTGATTGGCCGTGCCGTTCCAACTCGCTTCATCCATGTGGTAGTAAGCCAGCGGCGCGCACGACGGCCCGGTACCCAAGATGGTCAACCCGGCAACTTGGGCACAGGTAGGGCCGAAAAGATTGTAGTAGGTGCTGCTCACCGGAATGATCGGCGCCACACCAGTGCCATAGGTAACGGTATTCCCGGTGGCAGAAGCATTCAAGTTACCCGCCCAATTTCCGGTGTTTTGCGCCATGGTCAAAGCCGAGCTGGCTCCCTGAGTCCATGTCCCGCCTGTGACCGACTCGATCGCCGCGAGTGTCGCGGTTCCGTTGTTTATCACCGCGCTGGTCGAATTGTTCAGCATGATCATCGCGCCGGAAGCATTGAGCACGCCGGTCGCGGAAATGGTCACCGTGGATGCGCCATTGACATCAATGATGGTAGTGCCCGATGCGCCGCCGTTGCCGTTACCATTCGCGCTATTCGTGCCGGTTACCGTGCCGTTTATGGTCAGGTTTTTGCCGTTGGTGTCGATCAGAGCCATGCCATCGGAGGTGAGGTTGCTGCCGGCAGCGATGGTTGCAGCAGCATTCAGTCGCAGTGTGGTATCGAAGAATGTCCCGGTGCCGGAAATCACGGCATTGTTGCCGGCTGATATCAGCATCCCCTGATTGCCTGAATTCTGGATCCCGAACGCACCGTTGACCGTGATGCTGCCATTGACGGTCAGGTTGTTGCCATTGTCGTTGATGATGCCGCCGGCATCTATGATCAGGATCCCGACGGTGTAATTGCGATTGAGTGTAACCGTTGTACCATTGGCGATCACCGCCGTGTCGGCATTGCCCGGAACGTGCCCGCAACTCCAGATGTTTCGATCACCCCAGTTACCGTTGCTCTGACTGATGCAGACAGCGGCGAGCGCGCCCTGCGCAAACACCGCCATCGCAATCATGCCCAATATCCCAAAACTATGATTTGCTCGCTTCATTTTGACTCCCCACCCCTACTTCGAAATCGTCACACTCATCTGGCGCTCGACATAATTCGGCGTTGCCGGTGTGCCTTGCTTTGCCGTCGAGGTCAGCTGGTACATGGTGACCGTTGCGCTCGCTTCGGATGCTGCCGAACTGGTGCAAGCCACCGTGACCGAAAAAGTTGCCAGGGTATTCGGCATCGGGGCCAGCGTGGTCGTGTTCGCACAGGAATTGTTCTGCAGCGCCTGGTATGCACCCCACTCGATTCCGGCGCGCGCGGCCTGGTATGCG
>DATKVR010000086.1:0-3662 GCA_035529955.1 Gallionella sp. | reverse complement strand
CGTCATCACCTTTTCCTGCAAAGCAATATCAGCGGCATACTTTGCACTTGCGTCGTTGGTCGACGCGGAGTACTTGGAGTACTTGGATATCGAGGTCATCGTGTAGCCGGCCGCTGCGACCACACCAACAGCCCCCGCCGCTTTTTTGAAAAATGACCGCCTGGAATTATCTTCCGTGATCATGCCAACCTCTTTTATGTGCTTATCCATCGGTATCTCCAAAATAATTTAAGTTAATCAGGCAGCTTGTTATCCATGAAGCCGGCGTTATTCCAGTTGGAAAATAATTCGCGAACCTCCATGAACTGAAATGACTTGTCGAAAAAATAGTCTGCATTGGCCCGTTTGCAGGCGTCCGCATAAAGCTCGCCGTTGCAGTTGGTCAGCACCACGACTTTTACCCCGGCATGGTGTTTTTTGATGTTCTTCAGAACGGCAACACCCGTTCCGGATTGCAGGTTGAGATCGAGGATCACGACATCGGGGATTGCCGCATTGATCTGTTTGATCGCACCTGCCTCGTCCGCCGCATAGCCGGCTATCCGGATATTGTTAAATTCAGACAGCATGACCCGAAGACTTGCGCGCATCGCCTCCGAATCTTCGACAATAAACACATTAATCATTTCGTTTCGCGCAAACCGGCATACAAAATCGATGGACAGATTATGGTTCCACACCACTGCGGGCAGTAGCGCGGTTTGTCCTAATTTGATGTGGGCGATCCGCAGTATTTGCTGTCAGTGTTTGTCTGACAGCGTCAAAGAACGGAACAGGGGAAGGTGAATCAGGCCAGAAGCCGGGCAGGCACACTACGATGGCCGGAAGGGGAAAGCGATTATTGGTCGAGTTGGTTGTCGATGGCGTAGCGCATCAGTTCGGCGTTGTTGTGCAGGTGCATCTTTTCCAGAATGCGACTACGGTAGGTACTGACGGTTTTCACGCTCAGAGCCAGCGCGTTGGCGATCTCGGAAACGGTACTGGCCGAGGCGAGCAGCAGGAATATCTGGTATTCGCGGTCTGACAGGGTCTGGTGCGGAAGTTTTTTCTCGTCCATGCCGATTTCATCGGCGAGTATCTCGGCCACCGCCGGGCTGATGTATTTCTTGCCCCCGGCTACGCGGAGCAAAGCCTTGACCACTTCCGACGGTGCGCTTTCCTTGGTCATGTAACCGGCGGCACCGGCCTTGATCAGGCGCATGGCGTATTGATCTTCCGAATAGATGCTGAGTATAAGTATTGGCAAGTGCGGTTTCTCGGCATGAATCTGCTTTAGCACATCGATGCCGCTCATGTCCGGCATGGAAATGTCGAGCACCACCGCATCACATTCGGTTCCGCGTATCTTGCGCAGCGCATCAACGCCGCTGTCGGCCTCGGCCACCACGCGCATTTCTCCGCTTTCCTCGATGATCTGCTTAAGCCCGTGACGGATGATGGCATGGTCGTCGGCGATCAGAATGCGTATCATATTTTGATATCCTTATCTTGCCCGGCGGCTGCAGGCAATATCACCGTCACGCGCAGGCCCCCGCCGGGTGGCCGGTCGAACAGAATCTGTCCGTTCAGCTGAGCAACGCGCTCGTGCATGCCGCGCAGGCCATATGAAGTTTGTGCAATGACGTGCCCTTCCGGCAGTCCCCGCCCATTGTCGCTGATGGTCAGGATGATTTCTTCATCATTCTGTTGAAACTCGGCATTTACTGCGGTTGCGCCGGAATGCTGGGCAACATTGGTCAGCGCTTCCTGAAAGATGCGAAACAGATTGATCGCTACGGTCTTGTCCAGCATTCCTTCTTCACCATTTCCGCCCGCATCCTCCGCTGCGCTGAGCCTGCAATCGATGCCGGTACGCTTGCTGAATTGGCCGCATTGCCATTCCAGCGCCACCACCAGTCCAAGATCGTCGAGTATGGTCGGATGCAGATCGCTGATGACACGCCGGGTGACACCTACCGCATTGTCGATCAGCTGCGTCATCGCTTCGACATGTTCCAGCAACGGCTTGGTCTGCTCGTTAGCGGAAAGTTTTCCGGAAAGCCGGTAAGTCACCATTTTCAGCGCCGTCAGGGTACCGCCCAAATCGTCATGGATTTCGCGGGATATTCGGGTTTTTTCCTCCTCGCGCGCAGTCTGGATATGCGCGGTCAATTTGCTCAATTGCTGTTCGCCTGCCTTGCGCTCGGAAATATCGGAGAAAATCCCCACATAGTTGGTAACCTCCCCTTCATCTCCCAGCACTGCCGTGATGGTCAACCACTCCGGATATATATCGCCCTTCTTGTTGCGATTCCATACCTCACCGCTCCAGAACCGGTCCCGCTCCAGTACCCGCCACATATTGCGGTAGAACTCCTTGTCATGGCGGCCCGAGTGGAGTATCCCGGGCGTTTTCCCGATTGCTTCCTCGTTGGAATAACCGGTTATTTCCGTGAATGCGCGATTGACCCTGAGAATTTTATTGTTGGCATCGGTCACCGTCACGCCTTCCCGGGATTCGAACGTGACGGCCATGATACTCAGCTCGTTGAATTGTTTCCGGAGCATATCCTGCTGCTTCTCCAGCGGACGCACGATTGAAATGTAAATGAAAGGCGTGACAATAAAAATCAGTAAAACCGGATCCATAAATTCCCAGAATGCTGACCCGATCTTCGTGCCAAAGGCCGGCTTAAGGACAATCTCGATCAGCACCATGATCAGGAACTCTACCCCGAGTATCAATAAGGCGATCAGGTACATCTTCCCAAGGGGAGAATTGAAATAATATTTCAGATTATGCTTGGCCATGCGAGTCCAGAACCATAATAAAAAAACGCATACTTCAACAAGCCTGAATAATAACGGACCGGTAACATAGTGGGGTCGTCGGGGTAGCCTTGGCGTTTAGCCGGATGTCGGTTTTTTCATCAGCCACATCTGGTAAAGCGACGTTAATATCATCACTGTCGAGGCGAGGCTGTAGCCGATACCGCCGATGATCACCAGCCATGCGAAGTTCGGATTCCACTTGGTTAGCCACCATGACGCGACATCCAAAATAAGAAATGCGAATGGCGTGGATATCAGAAACGCTTTGATCCGGTTACTGAAACCCGTGGCGTAACTGAATATCCAGCCAACAAAGAAAAAGATGAAGGCAATGCCAAACAAGTGGATATGGGACTCGCGCGTCAGATTGGTGTAGCTGGCGCCTTCATCGGTTTTCGCCTCCTTCTTCACTGCCTGGTAGCTGGTGAAATCCGGAATACCGGGTATGGTACTGTGGCACATCGTGCAATGTTGGGCGAATACATCCTTGAAATGATTCTCCCATTCGTTTTGGGGAGAACCGCTGCGCACCCACTTAATAATGTCGAGGCGCACTTCCGCTGGCGCATGGCTCTTCATCGAGCCGTTGATCATGGCTTCGAGCTTGGAACCCGAACGGTTGCCATAGTAGCTGTACACGATGTCATCCACCGAAAGGCCCAGCTTGCCGTCCGCCATGCCGTGGGTCAGCATGATCTGCGCACCCGCCATCAGCAGCCCCAGTCCGATTACAAGCAGATAACCGGTGAACAGGGCTTTGTGGGGCAACTTGAGTTTCTGCAGTGATATTTCAATCATCTAATCCCTTCCAAACAATGACGGCGGACAGGTAGCGCAGGCTGGGCATTATA
>DATKVR010000085.1:0-9063 GCA_035529955.1 Gallionella sp. | reverse complement strand
ATCGTTCCAGGACTATCTCGCCACGGCAGGATGGACGACGGCTACCGATCAGGTTTCGCCGCTCGGTTCGCCCGACTTCTCCTCGTATCTGCTCAACGTTGCCAATTCCGGCGCCGATGTGCTGATCAACGTCAACTGGGGCCATGACGCGGTGTTGTCTATCCAGCAGGCCAAGCAATTCGGCATCCTGGACAAGATGAAGCTGGTGGTGCCGTATCAGGTGCCGTTCCTTGCCCCGCAAGTTGGCGGCGGTCTGCTGGCCGGCGTATATGCCGCCACCGACTTCTGGTGGACGCTGGAAGATCAGTACCCGCTCGCCAAGATGTTCGTCGAGGCCTTTGACAAGAAGTACGGTTACAAGCCGCAATGGGGGGCCGAAAATGCCTACATGGAATTCGCCTTGTGGGCAGAAGCCGTTGAGTACGCCGGCACTTTCTACCCGCCTGACGTGATCAAGTCCTATGAGGCCGGACGCAAGATTAATTCGCTCGTCGGCGAAGTGTCCTGGCGCGCGGCAGATCACCAGTTGATCCGGCCGGTGTTCATCGTCAAGGGCAAGAAGGCCTCCGAGATGAAGAACAAGGAAGATTACTGGGAAGTCCTGGAAACCGTCCCCGGCCTTCCGCTGATGCAGAAGCCCGACGCGTTCGGTTGCAATCTCGGTTCATACACCTAAGCTGTAGCAACACGGACAGGCATCGCGGGGGGCAGTGGCTGCCTGCGATGCCAATTGTGCGGCTGTCCGGGCAGCACGCCCGGGCGCGCATAACTAAATAATAATTACTATGCTTAACTGGACTTTATTCTTCTCGCAACTGTTCAACGGCCTGGTGCTCGGCGCGCTACTCGCGCTGATCAGCTCCGGCCTCACAATCATATACGGCACGCTAGGCGTCCTGAACCTGGCGCATGGCGCGATGTTCATGCTTGGCGGTTATGCCGGCTACGTCGCATATCATGCGTCCGGTTCTTTCATTCTCGCGGTAATCACCGCGACGCTGTTCATGCTGGTGTTTGGCGTGCTGCTGGAACGGCTCATCATCCGCCATTTTTATGACCGCCCCGACGAGGACCAGCTGTTGGTCACATTCGGCCTTGGCATCTGCATCGTTGAAACCGTGCGCTACTTCTTTTCGAGCATGACCAAATCCGTGCCGCCCCCTCCCCTGTTTTCCGGCATCACCTCGCTTGGCGGCGTGATGTTTCCGACTTATCGCCTGGCCCTCATCGGCATTGTGGCGGTTGCGCTGCTTGCGTTGTATTTGCTCCTCTACCGCACCCGGCTCGGCTTGATTGTGCGCGCGGGAATCGAAGATTCCGTGATGGTGGATTCCCTCGGCATTAATGTGTATCGCGTATTCATGGTCGTGTTCGGTATCGGCTCGATGGCCGCCGGATTTGCCGGTATTGTAAATGCGCCGGTGGTCTCGCTCACACCCGGCATGGGAGAAACGATCCTGGTGCAGACCTTCGTTGTGGTCGTTATTGGCGGGGTCGGTTCGTTTCCCGGCGCAGTGCTCGGCGGCTTGATCGCGGGGGAAATAATCAGCATGACTTCGATGATCGACCCCGCCTATGCATACATCATGTTGTTTGCGGCCATGACGCTGGTCCTGGTGTTTAGACCGCATGGTCTGCTCGGCAAGAAAGGTCGCGAATGAATTTGGGGAAAATGTTCATGCAACGCCGCTATTTGATTGAGACGCTGACGGCAATCTGTCTGATTGCAGCACCTTTCGTTCTGCCCCATTTCGATGCCGCCCCCAACACCGTCAACCGCATTCTGGTCTGGGGTCTGTTCGGCATCGGCTTCGACATCCTGTTTGGCTATACCGGCTTGCTGTCATTCGGTCAGTCGGCCTTCTACGGAACCGGCGGATTCGTCGCCGCCTACCTGCTCACCCAGGCGGGCTTCCCCTATGTCGTGCTGGCACTGATCATCGGCATGGTGGCAGCCGCCTTTGTCGGCTACCTGATCGGACTGCTCGCGTTGCGCAGCACCGGTATCTATTTCGCGATGATCACGGTTGCCATCGCGGAGATATTTTTCTTCGTCGAGTTCAATCCCCTGTCGGCATGGACTGGCGGCGAGAATGGGTTGCCCGGCGTGCCGTCGCCGACCCTGGACCTCGGCTTCAAAACCATCCATTTCACCTTCGGTTGGTCGCTCTATCCATTTCTTGCGTTCATCTACTTCATCGGCATCGTGATCGCGCTGCGCATCGTGCGCTCACCGGTCGGGGCCATCCTTACCGCTATCCGCGAAAACCCGCTGCGCGCGGCTGCCGTCGGCCATAATGTCCAGGGCTACAAACTTACCGCGTTCGTTGTTGCCGCCGCCTACGCCGGACTGGCGGGCGGTCTGCTTGGGGTGATGCAGGCTTTTATGCCGCCGGACGCTTTCATGTTCGACACTTCCGGCCAGCTGGTGATGCAGACTGCCATCGGCGGCCGCGCTACCCTGTTCGGTCCGCTGGTTGGTGCCGCAGTGTGGCTGTTTCTGCAAGACTTCCTGCAATCAACCCTGGGGCTGGGCGCGACCTGGAAGCTGGTGCTGGGTGTGGTGTTCGTGGCCCTGGTGGTTTTCCTGCGCCAGGGTATCATCGGCGGGATCAAGGACCTGTTTGAATTCATCAGGAGCAGGCTAGCGGCACCGGCCAGGCTGCCCACAGCAAGCAGCGGCGTGGCAACCGAAAGCCAAAAAACGACAGCGGCAACTCATGCTCCCCAGAAAACCATCCCGATGCGACCACGCCATTCTGTGCCCGACAACTTTAGCGGACCGATCCTGCAGGTTACCGGGCTTACCAAACATTACGGCGGCGTGCTCGCCAACACTGACATCGATTTCACGGTGAACCAGGGCGAATTGCGCGGCATCATCGGCCCGAACGGTGCAGGCAAGTCGACCTTTTTCAAGATGTTGACCTGCGAAGTAACGCCCTCTTCAGGCAAGATATTGTTCGAAGGTCGCGACATTACCGGCATGGGTGTCACCGACGTCTGCCAACTCGGCTTGACCAAGAGCTACCAGGTCAACCAGCTGTTCAACAGTTTGACGGTGCGCCAGAATCTGGTCATCTCTGCGTTGGCAGAACTGCGCGGCAAATTCAGGCTGGACATGCTGTCCAGCTTGTCGAATGTCCCCGGACTGGACGAACATGTCGAACATACCCTTGAGCTGGTAAATCTTACCTGGCGCGCCGACACTGCAGTGTCGGAACTCGCCTATGGCGAGAAGCGCCGCCTGGAAGTGGGCCTCGCCCTCGCCTCGTCACCATCGCTGTTGCTGCTTGACGAACCGCTCGCGGGCATGAGCCCGCAGGAACGGGGCGAAACGGTCAAGCTCCTCAAGTCGATCAGCCAGGGCCGCACCATGATCATCATCGATCACGACATGGACGCGCTGTTCGAACTGGCAGAGCGCATTACGGTACTGCAGGAAGGGCGCGTGCTGGTCGAAGGCACCCCGGATGAGATCAAGGGTAATGCCAAGGTACAGGAAGCCTACCTTGGCGGCGTCGTGCACGAGGAGATCAAACTATGAGCCTCCTGGAAGTCGCAGGGCTGCACAGTTATTACGGGGACTCCCACATTCTTTTCGATGTCTCGCTACGCGTGGAAAAGAACGAAGTGGTTGCACTGCTCGGACGCAATGGAGCCGGCAAGAGCACAACCCTGAAAAGCCTGATGGGCGTAGTGACCCCGCGCGCGGGCTCGATAAAACTTGAAGGCGTCGAGCTGGTCGGCAAGAAAAGCCACACCATCGCGCAAGCGGGCATGCAGCTTGTGCATGAGGACCGTCGCATTTTCGGCAGCCTCAATGTCGAGGAAAACCTGACGCTCGCCGCACTCACGGCGCCGAACAAATGGCCGCTCGACCGCATCTACGAAATGTTCCCGCGGCTGAAGCAACGGCGCGGCAGCAGCGGCACCGACTTGTCCGGGGGAGAACAGCAGATGCTGGCGATTGCCCGCGCGCTGATCCGCGATCCCAAGATCATCCTGCTGGATGAGCCGTTCGAGGGGCTGGCGCCGGTGATTGTGCGCGACCTGATGATTGCTTGCCGCGAGCTTGCCGCGGCCGGTCAGACCATCGTGCTGGTGGAGCAGAATCTCGCGGCAACCCTGGCACTGGCGCAGCGCGTCTACATCATCAACAACGGACATATCGTGCACGAAGGTTCGGCCCAGGAGATCAAGGCCCAACCGGAGATATTGCAGCGTTACCTCGCAGTGTAATTTCCACCCTCCGCAACCGGGCTGCGGTCAGCACAATTATCGGAACCCGATCCGCGCGGTGTGGTTTATCATGACCGCACCGTATTCCGGATCTTCGCCATGCAATTCACCAATCCTGATTCTGAAAAAATCGGCCAACTGCTCCGCAGGGTGGGCCGCATCGCGGTAGTCGGCCTGTCGCCCAACCCGGCGCGTCCCAGTTTCCGGGTCGCGCAGGGTTTGCAGGATTACGGCTACCGCATCATTCCGGTGCGTCCGCTGGTGACCGAAGTTCTGGGGGAAAAGGCGTACCCCGACCTGGAAAGCCTGCCCGGATTGCCGGACATCGTGGATGTGTTTCGCGCACCCGGGCATGTGCCGGCGATCGTGGAAAGCTGTATCAGGCTCGGCATCAGGAACCTCTGGTTGCAGGAGGGGGTGATCAATGAAGCTGCTGCGCTGCGCGCTACGGAAGCAGGTATCACCGTGGTGATGGATCGGTGCATGTGGCGCGAAGTTGTCCGCTCAGGCGCACACCCGTCATGAGCAGGCAGCGCTGCGCATGGGCGGGTGAAGATACCCTGTACCGGCAATATCACGACACGGAATGGGGGGTACCGCTGCACGATGACCGTGCGCTGTTCGAATTCCTGATTCTGGAAGGCGCGCAGGCCGGGCTGAGCTGGATCACCATCCTGCGCAAACGCGAAAATTACCGCGCCGCCTTCGATGATTTTGACGCAACGCGCATTGCTGCTTACGGTGCAAATAAAATAGAATCGCTGCTGCAGGATGCGGGTATCGTGCGCAACCGCCTGAAGATAGCCGCTGCGGTCATCAATGCGCAGAAGTTTCTCGACGTGCAAGACGAGTTCGGAAGCTTCGATTCCTTCATCTGGCGCTTCGTCGACGGCAACCCGAAACAGAACAGATGGCGCAGCCCGGCCGAAGTACCGGCCAGCACACCCGAATCGGATGCGATGAGCAGGGAGCTGAAACGGCGCGGATTCAAGTTTGTCGGCAGCACCATCTGCTACGCGCTGATGCAGGCCACCGGTCTGGTCAACGACCACACCACGGATTGTTACAGGCACAAGGAATTGTATCGATGAGCATCAAATTTACAAAAATGCATGGCGCCGGCAACGACTTCGTGGTGATTGACGGTGTGCGCCAAAATATCCAGCTTACCCCGGAGCAATTGCGCCTGATGGCCGACCGGCATTTTGGGGTGGGTTGCGACCAGATTCTGATTGTTGAGAAGCCCGTGAACAAAGAGGCCGATTTCCGCTACCGCATCTTCAACTCGGACGGCGGTGAAGTGGAGCAGTGCGGCAACGGGGCGCGCTGTTTCATGCGTTTCGTGCATGACCAGAATCTCACCGGCAAGCGCGAAATTCTGGTGGAAACGCACGGCGGTTTGATCAGTCCGCGTCTCGAGCAGGACGGACGCATAACGGTCAACATGGGCCCGCCTGTATTCGATCCCGCGCTGGTTCCATTCGACGGTGGCAGCGGCGCGGTCAGCGAACCGCTGGAAGTCGCCGGGAAGATACTGGAGATCAGTGCGATGTCGATGGGCAATCCGCATGCCGTGCAACTGGTGGCGGACATCGAGCAAGCACCGCTGGAAAAGCTGGGGCCGCTGATCGAGCATCACCCCCGTTTTCCGAG
This sequence comes from Gallionella sp., assembly GCA_035529955.1. Lineage (GTDB taxonomy): Bacteria > Pseudomonadota > Gammaproteobacteria > Burkholderiales > Gallionellaceae > Gallionella. The sequence goes on along the minus strand of DATKVR010000085.1, from coordinate 3,168 downwards.
GCGCGTCAACGCCGGGTTCATGCAGGTAATGGATCGCCACTCCCTGCGGCTGCGCGTATATGAGCGCGGGGCGGGGGAAACCCTTTCATGCGGCACCGGGGCTTGTGCCGCTGCCGTGACCGGAATTCGGCGCGGGTTGCTGGACAGCCCGGTTAACGTGGCCACACGCGGCGGCGTGCTGACCGTCAACTGGGATGGCGAGGGCCAGCCGGTGCTGATGACGGGTCCGGCAATCAGCGTATTCTCTGGCGAAATCAATATATAGGGTGGCATTCATGAGAGCAGAAGAAGTCGCACAATATTTGCAGAACAATCCCAAGTTCTTCGAGGAACATGTCGAAACACTGGCACAGATCAATCTCCCCCACCCGCATGGCGGGCGCACCATTTCGCTGAGCGAGCGGCAACTGATCGCGCTGCGCGAGAAGAACAAGGAGCTGGAAAGGAAGCTGAGCGAAATGTTGGCGTATGCAAAAGATAACGATGCCTTGCAGCACAAGGTGCATGAATTCGTTGTTGCGCTATTCGCCGCCCGCGACCTGGAAACATTGCAGGAAATGATTCCGCATCTGTTGCGCGATATCTTTGCGATACCGCATGCGGTGCTGCATCTGTGGCAAACCGAACCGCCCAGCGCGGAAGTGCTGGCATTCGCCGATGCGCAGCAGCAGCCGGTCTGCCTGCATCATCCCGCCCACGACACCGCCGGCTGGTTTGGAGAGCATGCTTCCCAGCTGCATTCGTTTGCCTATCTGCCGCTGCGTGCGGGCATCGAGACGATCGGCCTGCTGGTGCTGGCGAGCGAAGACAAGCAGCGCTTTTATCCCGAAATGGGCACCGTATTCCTGCAGCGCATCGCCGAAGCGGTGGCCGGCGCGCTGCATCCCTACCTCGAGCACTGACAGGGCATTGCGGCACTGCCGTTGATCATGCCGGATACTATATCGCCGAACCAACAATACCTGAACGGCTACCTGGCATGGCTGCGCAACGAAAAACGGTATTCCGAACTGACCGCGGAAAATTACGCACGCGACCTCGGTCATCTGTTCCGGCTGGCTGCAGAGACACCGCTGGCCGACCTCCAAATCCATCACATCCGGCGCTACATTGCACAACTGCATAGCCGGGGGCTGGGCGGCCGCTCGCTGGCACGTCTGCTGTCGGCATGGCGCGGGTTTTTTAATTACCTGATGCGCGACCACGGCCTGATCGACAATCCCTGCGTCGGGCTGCGTGCGCCCAAGTCGCCGAAAACCCTGCCGCAAGCCTTGTCGCCCGACGAGGCGGCACGCATGGTCGATCTGCCGACCGATACCAATGAAGCGATACGCGACAAGGCGATATTCGAATTGTTTTATTCTTCCGGTTTGCGTCTGGCTGAACTGGTCGGCCTTGACCTTGAACCGATGCGGGCAGACATTGCTTCGGGTGAAGTTCGCGTGACCGGCAAGGGCAGCAAGACGCGTATCGTGCCGCTGGGCCGGTACGCCATCATCGCGCTGAAAGCATGGCTGGTGGTGCGCGACCAACTGGCCAATGCCGGCGAGCCCGCGCTGTTCGTCGGACAGCGCGGCTCGCGCATCTCCCCGCGCGTGGTGCAGCTGCGCATGAAGCAGTGGGGAATCAAACAGGGTGTGACCAGCAGCGTCCATCCGCACTTGTTGCGCCATTCGTTTGCCACCCACGTGTTGCAGTCATCCGGTGACCTGCGCGCGGTGCAGGAGATGCTCGGCCATGCCAGCATCTCCACCACCCAGGTTTACACCCATCTCGATTTTCAATATCTGAGCAAGATCTACGATGCGGCCCATCCGCGCGCCAGGAAAAAACCCCAAAATAAAACCCCGAAATAAAACCAAAATCAAAATATATGACCAGGCAAAAACCATCTTCCACGCCGCACCGCCCATCGCAGGGAAACCGGGATTTCCGCAACCGCACCCGGCGCAGCGGCCAGTCACCCGGAGATAAAAATAATAGCGACCAGAACAATACTCCGCGCGGCGCGCCGCAAATCGCCGCCGGATCGGCCACCGCTCAGCCCGGCATCCTGCTCAAAGCAGGCAGGGAAAAATCCCTGCTGCGCCGTCACCCCTGGATATTTTCAGGGGCGATCGAGCGCGTTGATGGCGCGCCGGTCAGCGGCGACACGCTGCCGGTACGCGATGCCGCCGGGAATTTTCTCGCCTGGGCAGCCTACAACCCGGATTCGCAGATCAGCGCGCGCGTCTGGTCATTCAACGAAACTGAAAAAGTCGACGCGGAATTTTTCCGCGGACGGATCGCTGACGCATTGGCGGCGCGCAATGAATTGAATCTAGCCCGTGACAGCAACGGCATGCGCCTGATCCACGCCGAATCCGACGGCCTGCCGGGACTGATTGTCGACCAGTACGGCGATGTGCTGGTGATGCAGATCGGCAGTGCCGGTGCGGAGCGCTGGCGGGACAGCTGTGCCGACATGCTGCAGGAATACTGCAAGCCGGTGTGCATTTATGAGCGTTCCGACTCGGACTCGCGCGCACTGGAGGGACTGGAGCTGCGCAACGGCGTTTTGCGCGGTATCCTGCCGGACAATGTCGAAGTGGTCGAGAACGGCCTGCGCTTTCGGGTGGATGTGGCGGCAGGACAAAAGACCGGTTTCTATCTCGACCAGCGCGACAACCGCGCGCTGACCGGGACACTGGCGCTCAATAAAGACGTGTTGAACTGCTTCTGCTACACCGGCGGTTTTTCGCTGTACGCGCTACGCGGCGGTGCTAAATCGGTACTGTCGATAGACGCTTCAGGCGATGCGTTGCGCATCGCTGCAGCAAATCTGGCGAACAACGGACTCGATACTGCGGCTTTGACACGGTGTTGCGAAGCATCCGGTGCGGGAGAAGCCGCCCCGCATTCTCTGCTGTCCGAAGAACTCACTCCCATCTCAAAGAATGCGGAACGCGCAGAATGGCTGGAAGCCGACGTGTTCCAGGCGTTGCGCACGCTACGCGACCAGAACCGGAAATTCGACCTGATCATCCTCGACCCGCCCAAGTTTGCGCCCACCGCCGCTTTCGCCGAAAAGGCCGCGCGCGGCTACAAGGACATCAACCTGCTGGCCTTCAAGTTGCTCAGACCGGGCGGACTGCTGTTCACCTATTCCTGCTCCGGCGGCATCAGCGA
>DATKVR010000084.1:0-4098 GCA_035529955.1 Gallionella sp. | reverse complement strand
CTCGCCGGGAGCGCTCATGCGTTCTCGCACAGCTGGATAAACATCTATCAGGTGCTTGCGTGCAAGGCGGTCAATACCGAAAACAATCCGTTGCCCATGACGAGAGAATATATGTACCGCGATTAACATGTGACAGAACAGGCAGATGAAGTTAACTTTCACCATACATTCAATAAGGAGCCAGTCATGTCTGTCGAACCCGATCAGCAATGCATCAACACCATTCGCTTCCTGTCGGTGGACATGGTGCAAAAGGCCAACAGCGGGCATCCGGGTCTGCCGCTCGGCGCTGCGGCCATGGCCTACGTGCTGTGGACACGCTGGCTCAGGTTCAACCCGCGCAATCCGCACTGGTTCAATCGCGACCGCTTCGTGCTCTCGGCCGGACACGGTTCGGCGCTGCTCTACAGTCTGCTGCATCTGACCGGCTTTGACCTTGCGCTGGACGACATCAAGCAGTTCCGCCAATGGGGCAGCAAGGCGCCGGGACATCCCGAGCGCGGGCACACGCCCGGTGTGGAAACCACCACCGGTCCGCTGGGGCAGGGCTTCGGCAATGCGGTCGGCATGGCGATTGCGGAGGCGCAACTCGCGGCCCGCTACAACCGGCCCGGTCACGCGCTCATCGATCACCATACCTATGCCCTCGTCAGCGATGGCGACCTGATGGAGGGCGTTGCTTCGGAAGCGGCCTCGCTGGCCGGCCATCTCAAGCTCGGCAAGCTCACCTGCCTCTACGACGACAATTACGTCACGCTGGCCGCCAGCACGGATATCAGCTTCACCGAGAATCGCGCGCTGCGCTTCGAGGCCTATGGCTGGCACACCGTATCGGTTGCGGATGGCAATGATGTGGCCGCAATTGATGCCGCACTGGCTGCCGCGCGAGCCGAGACCGCCCGACCGTCGCTGATCCTGGTGCGTACCCATATCGGCTACGGCTCGCCCGAGCAGGACAGTTTCAAGGCGCACGGCTCACCGCTGGGCGTGGATGATGTACGCAAGACCAAGCAGAAACTCGGCTGGCCGACCGAGCCGGAGTTCCTGATACCTGACGAGGCGCTGGCGCATTTCCGCGAGGCGGTGGAACGGGGTGCGCAGGACGAGACTGCGTGGAACGGGCGTATGAGTGCCTATGCAAAGGCGTTTCCGGATATGGCAGAGGAGCTGCGATACCGCCTGCGCGAAGAGTTGCCGCCGGGCTGGGATGCGGACATCCCGGTATTTTCCGCCGATGCCAAAGGCCTGGCCACGCGCGATGCTTCCGGCGAGGTGATGAACGCCATTGCGCCCAGGCTGCCGGCGCTGACCGGCGGTTCGGCCGACCTCGACACGTCGACGAAAACGGCCTTGAAAGGCATGGGCGATTTCAATCCGCCGCCGGAAAAAAGTACCGACCAACAAGGTTCCGATAGCGCTGGCTGGAGCTATGCCGGACGCAACCTGCACTTTGGCATACGTGAACATGCGATGGGCGCCATCGTCAACGGCCTCGCCGCGCACGGCGGCTTTATTCCTTACGGCTCGACCTTTCTGATCTTCTCCGACTACATGCGCCCGGCGATCCGGCTGGCGGCGCTGATGGGGCTGCACATCGTACACGTGTTCACGCACGACAGCATCGCCGTCGGCGAGGACGGCCCCACGCATCAGCCGGTGGAGCAGCTGGCGAGCCTGCGCGCGATCCCGAACCTCATCGTGATCCGCCCCGGCGACGCCAACGAAACTGCAGTCGCCTGGCGCGTCGCGCTGGAAACGCGCGGCCGGCCGGTGCTGCTGATATTGAGCAGGCAGGACATGCCCACGCTGGATCGTAGCCGTTATGCTGCAGCGGATGGATTGCGCCGAGGCGCCTATGTGCTGAGCGATGCGCCTGGCGGCAAGCCCGAGCTGATCCTGCTCGCCAGCGGTTCCGAAGTCGGCCTGGTCGTGGCGGCGGCGGAACGCCTGCAGCAGCAAGGCATCGCGGTGCGCTGCGTGTCGATGCCGAGCTGGGAACTGTTCGAGGCCTTGCCGCAAGCCGAACGCGATGCGGTGCTGCCGCCCGCGGTCGGCGCGCGCCTCGCGGTCGAACTGGGTGTGGCGCAAGGCTGGGATCGTTACGTCGGTGCGCGCGGTGACATGCTGGGCGTGGAACGCTTCGGTGCTTCCGCGCCGGCCGCAGTGGTGCTGCGCGAATACGGCTTCACCGTCGACAACGTTTGCGCACGGGCAAAAGCACTGCTGGTTTTGGAACACAAGCCGACATTTTGACGTCCAGCAAACGGAGATTTTGATATATCCACTTTTTCATTTACGAACCAGTAATTTCGAACCAGCCAGCTGATCGATTGCCGCCAAATATTCGCAAAGATTCCTGCAAATTCATTGGCTGATTCGAATACCAGCACTGCGAATACGGCAAGGTGAATAGTTAAGGCATGCGGTCAATGGGGGTAGACGAAGGCTTACATCTTAAAGGAAGCAATCCTTTCAGCATTTCAACCCGAGAAGATAAACATGGGCACTCCAAAACGGAACTTCACGGAGGACAAACATGTGCCAAAAGCAGAAGTATGGACTGTTCTTCGATTTTCCGTCTGATGCAATATTCGCCAATAATAAATGAGTAATATGCTCGGTTGATTTATTCATGGAAAGGCGTAACTTGCCGTTTACATTTGGTTACAATTTAACGGCGAGCACTTAAAATCTTAATGGCTCAAGGCATGCTGCTTACAACCGGCCGCCCGGCGCACTTGGTTACACCTGATTCAAGGGATAAATCAAAATGAACATGATTACGTCGATTGATACTCGACAAGCGAAACTTCATAAGCCCGTTCAAGGTTTTCGCTTAAAAAAATCAAACCCTGACATGGGGGTTGCCGGCATACAGCGAAATCGCCTTCTTTCCGCCCTGCCTGCGGAAATACTTGTTCGACTCTCACTCAATATGGAGTTGGTCTTTATGCCGCGCGGTGAAGTCCTCTGCGAATCAGGCAGTCAGTTGCATCATGTCTATTTTCCGACGACCGCCATTCTGTCCATGCACTACTTGATGGAGAATGGTGAATCAACTGAGATCGTGGGAATAGGCAATGAGGGCATGTTCGATATTTCACTTTTCATGGGAGGCATTACCAGACCCGGCAGGGTCGCCGTGCGTATTGCAGGCTATTGTTACCGGCTGAGCGCGCGGTCGGTGATGGAGGCATTCGATCGTACCGATGCTCGCCACGGCGGTGTATTGCACGATTTGTTGCTGCGTTACGCACAGGTGCAGATTACAGAGATATCCCAGACTGCGGTCTGCAATCGGCATCATTCGGTGGATCAGCAACTGTGCCGCTGGCTGTTGACAACCCTCGATCGATTACCTTCAAATGAATTGACCTCCACACATGAGCAGATCGCCGGCATACTGGGTGTCCGCCGCGAAGGCATCTCGGAAGTCGCCGGTAATTTGCAGCGCGAAGGATTGATCAGTTATTGCCATGGCCATATCAAAGTGATCGATCGAACAGGGTTGGAGTTCCGCGCTTGCGAATGCTACAACGTAGTCAAGAAGGAATCCCTTAGATTGCTCTCCAATACGCAGAATCACAACTAAACAACCTGACCCGACTGCATCAGGTTCCGCTTTCGGATAAGCTATTGCAAGGGTCGAAGGCACGCTTCGCGGCTGCGGATTAAACCGGTTACTTGCAATCGTCCGTACTATTTGTTCTTATAAGTAACAAATCAAGCGGAGGTCTCCAATGAAGCAATTACACATTGAAATTATGCATCCCACACTATTGTAGATAGTACAGGCCGGTTCCGGCTAATAACTGTTGGGCATCATGAGAAACACGGCAGCCACAATTCATAAAATCGCCTACGTCGCTGAGTGTTCAGTAGCGTGCCAAAAGTCGTTTATGTCCCAAACAAAATGGCGCACTACTCCGGTTTGAAAACCGCCGGTTTACACGACATGGTTGCTTCTCCGCCAACCCAATCAAAGGGTCCGACATGACAACCCCCCATCGAGCTCACCGTGCCGGCCCCTGGCTGCGCTGGGTCGCGCGTGGCGGGATCGTGGCGCAGGGGATGATCTACCTGCTGATCGGAGGCCTG
>DATKVR010000083.1:0-5548 GCA_035529955.1 Gallionella sp. | reverse complement strand
GCATTCAATCTGGCTGATTCAGCGATCACCTGTGGTGCATTCCTGCTGATACTGGATAGTTTCAAGGAGAAAAAAAATGGAACTGTTACTGGCTAATCCGCGCGGCTTTTGCGCGGGGGTGGATCGCGCCATCGAGATCGTGGAACGCGCGTTGGCGCAGCACGGCGCACCGATTTACGTCCGGCACGAGGTGGTGCACAACCAGTTCGTGGTCGACGGCCTGCGCAAAAAAGGCGCGATATTCATCGAGGACCTGTCTGATGTACCCGCCGGCAGCATCCTGATCTTCAGTGCGCACGGCGTGTCCCAGGCCGTCCGCCACGAGGCCGAAGCGCGCGGATTGACGGTATTTGATGCGACCTGCCCGCTGGTCACCAAGGTGCACATCGAAGTATCGCGAATGCGCGACCAGGGCAAGGAAATTGTGATGATCGGCCACGCGGGCCATCCGGAAGTGGAAGGCACCATGGGGCAAAGCAACGGCGGCATGTATCTGGTGGAATCGCCGGAGCAGGTTGCCGGACTCAATGTCAAAGACGCGAACAACCTGTCTTATGTCACGCAAACCACGCTGTCCGTGGACGACGCCAGTGCGATCATTGCCGCGCTCAAGACGCGCTTTCCGTTCATCACAGGCCCCAAGAAAGACGACATCTGTTATGCCACGCAAAACCGCCAGGACGCGGTGAAACTGCTGGTCAAGCAGTGCGACGTCGTTATTGTGGTCGGGTCACCGAATAGCTCCAATTCAAACCGCCTGCGTGAAGTCGCGGCAAATGTCGGGGTTCCCGCCTATCTGGTGGATGATGCCGGCAAACTGCAGCCGGAATGGTTTGTCGGAAAATCCAGGGTAGGCATCAGCGCCGGCGCGTCTGCGCCGGAGGTGTTGGTCCAGGGCGTGATCGCCCGCATGGAAGAACTGGGCGGTGAAAAAGTAATCGAACTTCAGGGTATCGTCGAGAACGTGGTGTTTCCGATACCCAAGTCATTGATCCCCATCGTTGCGAAATCCTGATCCAGCAACCCTGATCTTCATCACCCCATGCAAACGGATTTCCTGATCGTCGGTGGCGGCGTGGTCGGTTTGACCAGCGCACAAATTCTGCTGCAGGCCGGATATCGCGTAACCGTAATCGAGCGCGGCGCGGTTGGGCGGGAAGCATCCTGGGCCGGCGGCGGCATCCTTTCGCCGTTATGCCCATGGGATTATCAAGACGCAGTCACGCGCCTTGCTCTGCGCGGGATGGATAGGTTCAGTGAAGCAGCATCCGCGCTGCATGCCGCCACCGGCATCGATCCCGAATACCAGCGCAGCGGCATGCTGCTGCTGTCCCCGTATCAGACGGAACTCGCCACACAATGGTGCACACAGCATCAATTTGCATTGCAGCAGGTGGATCTGGCCGACCATATACATGGGCAACATGGTCCCGGTATGCTGTTGCCGGAAGTCGCGCAGGTGCGCAATCCGCGTCTGATGCAGGCGTTGCGCAAGCGCGTGGAAATGCTGGGCGGGACGATACTTGAACACCATGATGCGCAGAGATTCGAGATCGCGGGAGAACGCGTGGTTGCGCTGCATACCCCGCAGGGCAGGCTGACTGCGGATAACTACATCGTTGCGGCAGGGGCGTGGAGCAAGACCTTGCTGGGCGAACATGCGCTCAACCTGGACATCCGCCCGATACGCGGGCAAATTCTGCTGTTCAAGTTCGACGCTCCGCCGTTCCGGCAGGTTCTCCTCAAAGAAAACCTTTATTTGATTCCGCGCCGTGACGGACACGTGCTGGTTGGCAGCACGCTGGAAGATGTCGGTTTCGACAAGTCCGTTACAGACGATGCGCGCGATAGCCTGCTTGGCCGGGTGCGTGACCAGTTCCCGGATTGGCATGACTGCGAGCCGATACAACAATGGGCCGGATTCCGACCGGGCTCGCCCGACAATATCCCCACCATCGGCAGGCATCCATATCTCGCCAATCTTTACGCCAACAGCGGTCATTTCAGATATGGCGTAACCATGTCTTTTGCCAGTGCAGAGCTGCTGCTGAATGAGATTGAAAACAGGCCGCAACCGATACCCGCCGACCCGTATAGCTGGCGAACCTGATTCTTGATCACAGGGCAATTACTGGTCAAAACAGTGGCATCAAGCATTACGCATCCCCTATAATCACCCCTTCTGCTGGAGTAGCTCAGTTGGTAGAGCAACGCACTCGTAACGCGTAGGTCGGAGGTTCGATTCCTCTCTCCAGCACCAGTAAGTAAAGGGGTTACACGATGTGTAGCCCCTTTTCTTTTTACGGCAGACCGCAGACGCACACTTTCTGTAGTGTTCAGGCCGACATCAAAAGTCACATCAATATTTGATGCAAAAGGTGCGTTGGTCTGCCACCGCGTTCGGCTTTCTGCACCTTACGGCTGTTGCCTTTGATGCTGGAATCGATACCTCCGCATCAAATAACCGTACCGGAAAAGCCATGTCAGTCGTTAAACTCAGAAACAGAAAAAATTGGTACATACACTTCCAGTTAATGAGTGCTCTCATTTCATACGATGGGGTTCAGCAATTCCCTGAGTGTGCTTATGAAGCGGATGTTGTCCCCGGGCTGTGAGGTAGTCACGCGCATGAATCCTTTGCCAAGTATCCGGTCACCTAAAGGCTTGACCAGAATTCCCCTGGTCGCGAGGGCTTCCGCCAGTTGTGCTGCATCATGCGGTGCGAAGTCTGCCAGAAAGAAGTAGGTTTCGGTCGGATAGGTGCGCACGCCGAGGGTACGCAACTGCGTTGCGAGTTCCCCGGCCCAGGCGCGCAACTGCACAGCGCGGGCATGAATCTTGTCCTCATGCTGAAGCGTGGCGATGGCCGCCGCCTGGCTGGGGCGGGCGAGCGGGTACGCATCGTTGTGGCTGTTCAGATCATCGGCGATGGCTTCTGGCAATATCGCGTAGCCGACCCGGAAGCCCGCCAGGCTGTGGGCTTTTGACAGGGTGCGCGTCACCAGCAGGTTGGCATGCTCCGGCACCAGATGTGCCACCGACTGTCCGGCCAGACCGATGAATGCCTCGTCGACCAGAAAGCGCGTTTGCGGATGGCGGCGCAACAGATCCGGCAACGGTGTCATGTCGAAAATGCCGCCGTTGGGGTTGTTGGGGTTCACGATGACTACGAGGGTAGTGCCCGCCGGAATCACCAGCTGGTTCAGGTCAAAGGCGAAGTCCTGCTCAGGGAGCAGCCGTGTTTCGGTGTAGCGGCGGGCGATCTCGGGAAACAGCATATAGGTCGGCGTCAGCAAATGGGCCTGCTGGCCGAAGCGGTCGAAGATCTGGCGCAGGATCAGCTCGGAGCCGGCGTTGATGTGGATGAGCCGTTCGGGAACGCCGAGCTGCTCGCCGATGAGCTGGCGCAACGGCGCTGAATAGGGTTCGGTGTAATAGTTGCTGTGCGGCACTTCGGCCTGTGCTGCGGCGATGGCCTCGTCTATCGGCGGCAACGGGTTTTCGCACAGCAACAGCTTGATGCCCTGGAAAGTGCCGCCGCCTTTCTCCGCGGTATTGTTCATGATTGCCTCCTGTGGCGCTTGGGAATCTCCGTTTCTTTCAGCTCGTCCATGATTCAGCTTCCGTGATGAAAAATAGCAATCGTGCCGATCCCCGCCAGCAGCAGCACGAGCTGGCGCAGGGATGCGGCGGGGGTGACTTGCCGGTGCAGCCCCGGGATGAGGTCTGCCGCAGCGATGTAGATGAAGCTCGCGGCGGAGATCGCCAGGATGTAAGGCACTGCCGCGCGCGTCTCGCCAAGCCAGAAATAAGCCAGCACAGCGCCGGGCAGCGTGGTGGCGGCAGAGAGCGTATTGAGAACGATCGCCTTCGTGCGGCCGTACCCGTTGTCGAGCAGGATGGCAAAATCGCCGACCTCCTGCGGAACCTCGTGCGCGATCACGGCCAGCGACGCGGCGATCCCCAGCGGGATCGAGGTGAGAAAGGCGGCGGCGATCACCACGCCATCCACGAAGTTGTGAAACGCATCGCCGATCAGGATCAGCGGACCGGCGCGACCATGCACCTCGCACTCGTGATCGTGGCAGTGACGCCACAGCACCAGCTTTTCCAGCACGAAGAACAGCACCATGCCGGCCAGCACCGTCCCCGTGACCGCGAGCGCCGGGGCCAGTTTCAGGCCGGCCGGGATCATGCCGAGGAAGGCGGCGCCGAGCAGCGTGCCGGTGGCGTAGCTGACGAGGCAGGGCACGAGAACCTTGCGGATGCCTTCCGGGAAATACAGAAACAATGCAGCCCCGGCGACAGCACCCACGCTGCCCAAGATACTGAATCCGATTATCCACAGCAGCATTCGTTGAACCCCGATTCTCTTTCAGACACGCCAGCATGAAGCATACTCGCAAAGTGTAGTCGCTTTATCAGCTTTGCTGAATGCTGATCCATGACCTTTACTGCATCCTTCAAGCGGTTTGGTGTGCCGTGATCAAGCCGGAAGCGGTGGGGATAATCCCGGCCGGCATCGGCTACCGCGAGCCGCTCCAGTCCCTGTGCCCTGAAAAAACCCTCGGCATCGGCCTGCGCCTTCACCAGCAGGCCGTCGAAACCCTGTTCCCGCGCGGCCGCAGCGGCGGCAGCCAGCAGGCGGGTACCCGTGCCACGGCGTTGTTGCTCCGGGTCGACATAAAGACCGTGCAGCAGCAGCCCGCTCAGACCCTGGGGACAATCACGCGCCGCGGCGGCCTCCCATGCGGCGATGCCGATCACACCGGCGGCGCTGTCTTCGGCAAGCACGATGTGCAGATGACGCAGATCATGCCCGGTGTAGCGATAAGTGGGCAGCGCCAGACGCTTCACCCTCTCCGGCAGGTTCCAGTTTTGGCGGCGATGCCCGCATCCTTACCATCGGCTGGCTGGATGTGGCCGCCTCGCGGCTGTTGAAGTTTTATACCGGCGAAACCAGCACCGCGCTCGGCGCTTATGACCCGAATACCAATGCCACCGGCAACCTGATCGGGCCGCACGGCAGCCTGGTGGGCTTTAGCGCGCAACAGAGTTTCAAGTGGAACGCCTGGAGCATCACGCCGGAACTGGCTTATACCCATTTGGCGCATGGGCTGTCGATCGGGGGTGAACAAGACCACCGATATTCGCGGCGGCGTGTCGTTGAGCCGGTCGTTGGGAAATTGAATAGCAAGAAGCGCTGAAATCACCTGTTGTGGTGGCTGTGTGTTCTTGTGTTGTTTTCATTAAGTAAGCAATAACCTGAAACAACCCGGCCACCATGCAACAACCCATCCTCTCCAGAAGTCCGCACAAATGATCCGTTCCGAACGGGTTCTCATCCATAAACATCCGCAATTTTCAGGGAAGATGGTCTCCGCATAAAGTAACCGTATCGGAAACGTCATGAGCATCGTCAAGCGAGGAAGCAGCAAAAATAGGCTCTTTCAAACATCTTCGCCGTGCACCGATGAGACCATGACGCGGTTGCGACCCGCTTCCTTGGCCTGGTACATCGCCGCGTCTACTGCGCCGATCAAACTGT
>DATKVR010000082.1:0-33661 GCA_035529955.1 Gallionella sp. | reverse complement strand
GGAATCTTTTCGGCGATTGCGGACAGGTCCAGATTGCCCGCGCCGGTCACACCCTTGAGCGACACATAATACACATAACCGCGCGCCTGTTTGGCCACGCGTTCAACACGGGCATCGGTGCTGGTCGGCGCAAGCAGGAAGATCGGGTCGATGCCATGCTGGTCCAGATGCGCAAACGCCTCGTGGCTTTCTTCCGGGGGAAAATCCACGGTCAGCACCCCGTCCACCCCGGCTTCGGCACAACGTTTCGCGAAGGTTTCCCAACCCATCGCCTCGATCGGGTTGCCGTAGCCCATCAGCACAATGGGTGTGCCGGCATTGCCGCGGCGGAACTCGGCAACCATGTCCAGCACATGGTGCAGACCGACATGATGTTTGAGGGCACGCTCCGATGCGCGCTGTATGGTCGGGCCGTCCGCCATCGGGTCGGAGAATGGCACACCCAGTTCGATCACATCCGCGCCCGCTTCAACCATGGCATGCAGCAGCGGCACGGTGAATTTCGGATCGGGATCGCCCGCCGTAAAAAACGGGATCAGCGCCTTGCGCTCGTTTTGTTTCAGCTTTTCGAAAGTGGCTTGTATGCGCGACATGTTGGTTCCTGAAATCCGAAAATTCTAAAATTCGATGCCCGACGCACGTGCGACCGTCGCCATATCCTTGTCGCCCCGTCCGGACAGATTCACCAGCAACACCTTGTCCCGGCCCATGGTCGGCGCAATTTTCGCGGCATGGGCCAGGGCATGACTGGATTCCAGCGCCGGGATGATGCCTTCCAGGCGGCACAGGTCATGAAATGCCTGCAATGCCTCGTCGTCGTTGATCGCCACGTATTCCGCACGCCCGCTGTCTTTCAACCAGCTGTGTTCGGGTCCGACACCCGGATAATCCAGGCCGGCCGAGATCGAATGCGTCTCGATGATCTGGCCGTCCGCATCCTGCATCAGATAAGTGCGGTTGCCGTGCAGCACACCGACTGGACTGTTGGTGGTCAACGGTGCGGCATGCGAACCGCTGGCGATGCCGTGCCCGCCCGCCTCCACGCCGATCAGGGTCACCCCGGGCACATCGATGTAGGAATAAAAAATCCCCATCGCGTTGGAACCGCCACCGACGCAGGCGATGACCACTTCCGGCTGTCTGCCCGCGATCTCGGGCATTTGCACCACGCACTCCTTGCCGACCACGGAATTGAAATCGCGCACCATCACCGGATACGGATGCGGACCGGCCACGGTGCCGATGATGTAAAAAGTGTTCTCGATGTTGGTCACCCAGTCGCGCATCGCCTCGTTCAGCGCATCCTTCAGGGTCTTCGAGCCGCTTTCCACCGGGATCACGGTCGCGCCGAGCAATTTCATGCGATATACATTCTGTGCCTGGCGCTTCACGTCTTCCGAGCCCATGTACACCACGCATTCCATACCGTAACGCGCCGCCACGGTTGCCGTCGCAACGCCGTGCTGGCCCGCGCCGGTCTCGGCGATCACGCGCGGCTTGCCCATGCGCCTGGCCAGCAAAGCCTGGCCCACCGTGTTGTTCACCTTGTGTGCGCCGGTATGGTTGAGGTCTTCGCGTTTCAAAAATATCTGCGCCCCGCCGAGATGCCCGGACCAGCGCTTGGCGTGGTAGATCGGGCTGGGGCGACCTACAAAATGCTTGAGGTCGTAATTCAGTTCGGCAACGAATTCGGGGTCGTGGCGATACTTTTCATAGGCCTGGTTCAGTTCATCCAGCGCACCTATCAGGGTTTCCGCAACGTAAATGCCACCGTAGGGGCCGAAGTGGCCGGTGCTATCGGGATAGTTGTACATCTGTTCTTTTGACCTCATTAATGAATGCCGCGAGCTTCGCTGCATCCTTGATTCCTTTGCTTGCCTCCACACCGCTGGACACATCCACCGCGTAGGGCCTTACCTGTTTGATTGCTGCCGCGACATTTTCCGCATCCAACCCGCCGGACAAGATCACCGGCAGCGGTAACCGCCCCGGGATCAGCGTCCAGTCGAATGCGGTCCCGGTGCCGCCCGGCGTTCCTTCCACATGGGCATCCAGCAGCAGCCCCTTGGCACTGCGAAAATCGGACGCGCATTGTAGCAAATCCACCCCGGGTTTGACGCGGATCGCTTTAAGATAAGGTCGGTCAAATTGCGCGCAATATTCCGGTACTTCATCGCCGTGGAATTGCAGCAAATCCAGCGCCACATTCGCCAGTGCCTCGCGCACAAATGCCGCGTCGGCATCGACGAACAATCCGACTATCGACACGAATGGCGGCAATGCGTCTGCCAGCAGTCTGGCTTGGGCGATACTGACATGGCGCGGGCTGTTTTCGTAGAATACCAGGCCGATGGCATCCGCGCCGTTGCTCACCGCGGCCAAGGCATCCTCAACGCGCGTGATGCCGCAAATTTTGGTTCGTGTCATGTTGATAACGCGTGCATGCTGAAAAGAGACGGCATTGTAAATCATTAAGGCATAGTGCCGAACCCGATACGCTTTGCCATCGTCCCGAACGAATTTCCGGAATGGTTTTATGTTGACTACCCCCCGATCAGGGATACGTTGCGCAGACGGTTAGAGGCTGCTTTCTTGAACGTTTTTGTCATTAAACCGATACCGGCGACTAAAAACACAGAATGAACTCGCAAACTTTCCTGCTCCAGCTTCTGGGTATCCTGGTCGCGGTCGCGGGAAAGATTGTCGGCCCATTGTTTTTGCGCGAGCCGATGCATGTACGCTGGGCGGTCGGGATATCGATGGTACCGCGCGGCGAAGTCGGCCTGATCTTGGCCGAACTGGGACGTGTAAACGGCATCCTGGTTGACAATGTCTATGCCGCAACGATCATCGTGATTCCCTCACTACGCTGCTGCCACCCTTCGTGCTCAGGGCATTTTACAATCGCCACGGCGACCGATTTGGCGAGGCAGGCTGACTGTATGGCAATCGGGTTCGTTCAAAATGTCCGTGCCGTCAATCTTGTGCCTGCGGCAAACCCCACTTGGCATCATATACAATGTGGCGCAGGTATAAGCCATCCGGCGCGAAGGTCGGTGCGGCGAGACTGCGCTCGCGACCGTTCAATACTTCGGCCAGCCAGGCCGGCGGGTATTTCCCCTTGCCCACATACACCAGACAACCCACGATATTGCGCACCATATGATGCAAAAAGGCATTGGCACTCAAATCAAAGATCAGCATCTCGCCCTGCCTGCTAATTTCCAATTGATGAAGGTGCTTCACCGGCGATTTGGCCTGGCATTGCGAAGCGCGAAACGCGCTGAAATCATGCTCGCCCAACAGGCATTGCGAGGCATCTTGCATTACAGTTAAATCCAACGGGGCGTGAAACCAGCCAACTTTGCCCGCCTGGATGGCCGGCCGTACCGGTCGGTTGACCAGAAAATAACGGTAACTACGCCCATGCGCGGAAAAGCGCGCATGAAATTCATCGGGAACAGGATGCGCCCAGCGCACCGCGATGCTGTCCGGCAACAGCGCATTCACCCCGCGTACCCATGCAGTCAGGGGCCGTTCAACCGCTGTATCAAAATGGACAACTTGTTCGAGCGCATGCACGCCTGTGTCTGTGCGACCCGCAGCAATCACGGAGATCGGTCCGGAGCAATCTTGCCCACCAGCAGTTTGTTCGCCGGCAATCCGGCCCAGGGCACGATGCAATATATCCTGCACGGTCTGCCCGTCAGTCTGGCTCTGCCACCCGAAATACGGGGAGCCGTCATATTCAACACCCAGCGCAATCCTCATTTCAGTGCTCCGTAACACAGCAGCAGTGCAAACGACACCAACACGGCGTCGTGGATTCGAAATCGATACAGCGTCAGTTCCATGTGCTTGCTGCTTTCGCCATGCGCTTCAAACAAACTGCGCAGGCTGTCCTGCCAGGTAGCGGTATCGCGCAGCATCGCAACCTCGGCATAATGCAGCGTCAACGCAAGACGAACAGCGACACGGTCACGCGACACACCGATCAATTTCAACGGGGCCAATAATGTGTACAAACCGGCAATCAATTGCTGCCGGTGCAGCCTATCCAGCAAAATTGCCAAACCGGCCAATGCAGACAGCAAGCGAGTCAGTTGTAACACGCCGTCACCCAGCCCTTCACGACTCGGGCTGAATATGCCCAATCCTTCCAAAAGCGGCTGTCCGGGAGTGGTGTAGGCATAGACCAACATTAATGACAGCATGATCCAGCGGGTGCGACGCAGCAATTGCCAGAGCTTGCGGGAAGAATGCAATATTGCAAACAGGAATATCAATCCGGCCGAGGCAAGCAGTACTCCAAGTGAAAGCGATTGCAAAATCGCCACCAGCAGACACCAGGTCACGATTTGAGCGGCGGGATGAAAATTCATTCAGTAGCCTCGATTCAAAAGAGAACGGCAGCCCAATCCTGAGCTGCCGCCGCGAATAAATGCATGACTAACCGAGTTGTGCGAAAAGTGCCTGCGCGGATTCGCGCTGCTCGGCATCTCCCTCACGCATGACCTCATCGAGGATTTCACGCGCTCCGCTGGCATCACCCATTTCATGATATGCCTTTGCGAGATCAAGTTTCGTCGCGACATCTTGCCAGTTGTCGTCTTTGCTTTCGGGGGTCGTTTCAGTCGGCGTGACGATATCGTCAAAGTTCAAATTTATATCCGCAAAATTTCCAGCCACCGGGTTCAGGGAAGTTGCTGGTTTATCGGTTGAATCCTCGATTGGAAAGTCCAGCGTAAAAGCCATGCCACCGTCGTCTGCTTCCGGCTGTTTTGTCGCCGGTTTGGCCTTTTCAGGCTTGGACAGAGGGCTGCCTGTCATCTCGAAAACCAGATCATCGTATATCCCCGCTGCCTTTTTTCCCGGTTCGCTTGCTGCAGGCATCGCGGGATTCGTGGAGGTGATATCAAAATCCAGCCCGCCGTCCAGTCGTCCGGCAGCGGTAGGCGAAAGCGTGTTGTCGGAGGTGATATCGAAGTCCATGGTCGAACTTGTCGCGGCAAGCCTGTCATCCCCTGTCATCGTCGAGGTCGTTTCCATGTCGTTCAAAAAGTTCTGCTCCGCTGAAGAGGCGGATGGGCTAGCCGACACCCCCATATCGAAATCGAAATCAAGCGCAGAGGCTCGCGCTTTCGGCACACTTTGATTTACGGCATTTGGATTGAAAACCGGTACTTGTACCGTTGCACTCCCGGTATCTTCCATTGATCTGAAGCCTCCGCCATACATCGGGTTATCCGGTTCCAGTTTTCGACCCATGACAACGGCCTGTTGCCATGCGCCGTCATCGCTGGAATCCTGCAATTTTCGGGCATATTCCGAAAATGAATCCGCATCCTTTCGGTTCGCATAAATCCCCAACAATTTAAGCAGTATCTGGGGACTGTTGGGGGCATTTTTCAGCGCATCCTTGAGAATTTCTTCAGCCTGGACATCACGGCCAAAATTCAGGAACAGATCCGCTTCGCTGATCGGATCAACAATGTCGGATGTGGGCGCTTCGGCAATCTGGGCGTTAGCAGCCGGAACGGTAAAGTCACCCGTGTCCGGAGAGGGTAAAACCGGCGAAGCCATGCGGCCCGTAATCTCGCTTATATCTTCCGGCAGTTCGTCAGCAAACTGCATCGGGGAATTTTTTCTCCGGTAAACCAGGAATCCCAGACCGGCCAATGCAAGCAAGGCAGCCGCACCGCCCGCCAGGTAAAGCGGTTCATCCAAAATCTGGTCGAGCAAGGATGGCTGTGGTGTGACCGGTTGCACCTTGGCCTTGGCAGCCGTGGTGGCGGGCTTGGCCTTGGCTATGCTCGTTGGCGCCGGCACCACTGCGCTGACCGCAGCTTTGCCCGCAACGGGTGCTTGTGCCAGCGCGGCGGCTTCAACTTTCAATTTTTCCAGGTGCTGCATATCCTGAATGTTCTTTTCCAGCAATGCCGCGCGTGTCTGGTCTTCCTTCAATGCCTTCGCCTTGGCAATTGCATCTTCCTGAGCTGCATTCTTGCTCGTTTGATCGGATGTGGACTGGTCGCCAGCCCCTGAAACTATTCCGTCTCCAGGTGCTTCGCCCTTGGAAAGCTTCAACACTTCCTTGGCCGTTTCTTTGGCTATCGGAGCCATATCAGCCACCGAACTGCTGATTTTTCCGGTTGCGACTTGCTGGGCTGACTGTGACTGGTTGCGCAGCGGGGCGGCACTGGCCAGCTTTTGCCGGTATGCATTCCAATCGGCTGCCTGCGCATGGATTTCCTTCATTGCTTCAGCCTGTGTCACATGCGAATATTCATCTTCAGTAGGCAAGCGCAGAATCTTGCCGGACTTGATTCGGTTCATATTTTTGCCGTCAAACTTGTTCGCATTGACGCGATACAGTGCGACCAGCATGCGATCCAGATTCATATCCGCCAGTTTGTATTTCTCGGCGATTTTGTACATTGTGTCGCCGCGCTGAACCTTAAGCCATTCCTGGTTCTTTGGTAATTTGGTCACTTCCAGCGCTGCCGCCATTTTTGCCGGCATCAGCGTGGCTTGCGGAGTAGTTTGTTCCGTTTGTTTGGCAGATGTTTCCTGAGCCGGTTGTTGAACAGGAGCGGCGGTCGTCGATTCAGCAGGCACCGCTGGCGAGGAAGCCAATGTTTCGGGTTCGGGCGCGGCAGATGCCGCTGTTGCAGCCGCTGGTGCGGTAGCCTGTACGACCGGAGGGACGGCCTGTACTTGAACGGGTGCGGGTTGCACCGGCTGGTAACCCGGCGGATCGAGCAGGAATGTATATTCCCGGGACAGCTGGCCGGCTGGCCAGGTCAATTGGACCAGCAGGCTTACAAATGGATCATTGACCGGTTGCGCACTGCTCACCTTGATGTAAGGCTGGCCGTCAGGGCGGTTTAAAATCTCAAACTTGAACTTGTTGCCATACGGATATTCCAGGCCTGAATTCTTGTAGGCGTCTGGCGAGGCAAGGCCAACAACCAGGCTGCTTATTTCGGTCTTACTGATGTCAACCAATACGATATCGGCCTTGAGCGTTTGTCCCAAAGCGGAAGCCACGTTTATGCCACCCAGACCGACTGCCGAGGCTGTTGCTGACAGCATTAAAGCGGCTGCAATACCGAACAGTTTCAGTATCACCGGCCACGTAGTCGGCAACGATAGTCGCCGGAGTGGAAGGGCAAGTTGTTTCACCAGTGATTTGTGCACGCGATCACCCTCACCTTTTTATTTATCAAGAGAATATAAAATAACATCATAGAGTTATCAGCACAAGCTAATAATATCCTTCGCATTATGTCTCAATTGATATATTTCGCAATCAAAATTTCCGCGATCTGCACACTATTCAATGCCGCTCCCTTGCGCACGTTGTCGCTTACCACCCAAAGATTCAGGCCCATGGGATGCGAAATATCTTCGCGGATACGCCCGACATAAGTCGCGTCGTTTCCTGCCGCATCAATTGCCGTCGGGTAACCGCCCGGCTCGCGCTTGTCCATCACCACAACACCCGGAGCCTTATCCAGCAAGGCTCGCGCCTCGTCGGCAGTAATTTTCTTCAGGGTTTCGATATGCACGGCTTCCGAATGCCCGTAGAACACCGGCACTCGTGCAGCGGTCGGGTTGACCTGGATGGAGTCGTCTTCCATGATTTTCCGGGTTTCCCACACCATCTTCATTTCTTCCTTGGTGTAGCCATTGTCCATGAAAACATCGATCTGCGGCAACACGTTGAACGCGATGCGTTTGGGATAAACCTCGACCTCGACATCCTGATGATTGAACAGTGCGCGGGTTTGCGCAGCCAGTTCCTCGATCGCCTCCTTGCCGGTACCCGATACCGCCTGATAAGTCGCAACATTGATGCGCGCAATGCCGACCGCATCCTTGATCGGCTTGAGCACCAACAACATCTGGATGGTCGAGCAATTCGGGTTGGCGATGATGCCGCGATTCTTGTATTGCGCAATGGCGTGCGGATTTACCTCCGGGACCACCAGCGGAATATCGCGGTCATAGCGAAAATGTGCGGTATTGTCGATCACCACGCAGCCCGCCTGCGCCGCAATCGGCGCGTACTTTTCAGACACGCTGCCGCCGGCGGAAAACAATCCGATCTGCGCTCTGGAAAAATCGAAATCATCCACGTCGATAACGGTGATTTCCTCGCCTTTGAATTGCACGGTGGAACCGGCCGACCGGCTGGATGCCAACGGATAGAGATTACGCACCGGGAACTTGCGTTGTTCCAGTATAGCCAACATCGCCTCGCCGACCGCGCCGGTCGCGCCCAGTATACAAACGTCATATTGCTTGCTCATTCTTCTTCTCTCTAAAGTGTTTACAGTGACGCGACGACCGCATCACCCATTGCAGCTGTACCGATCTTCCGATTGCCCGCTCCGGCGATATCCGCAGTACGCAACCCCTGTTGCAGCGTTTTGCGTACCGCCGTCTCGATGCGCAGCGCGATATCTTCGTGCGCAAAGGTATAACGCATCATCATCGCCACCGACAGAATAGTCGCCAAAGGATTGGCGATGTCCTTGCCCGCGATGTCGGGTGCCGAACCGTGACACGGCTCGTACAACCCCTTGTTGTTCGCATCCAGCGAAGCGGACGGCAACATGCCGATCGATCCGGTCAACATCGACGCTTCGTCCGACAAAATATCGCCGAATATATTACCCGTCAGAATCACGTCAAACTGTTTCGGTGCACGCACCAGTTGCATCGCTGCGTTATCCACATACATGTGCGACAACTCTACCTGCGGGTATTCCTTGGCCACCTCGTTCACAATCTCGCGCCAGAACATGCTGGTGTCCAGAACGTTGGCCTTGTCCACCGAACACATCTTTGCCCGGCCGTTTTTTCCGGCGCGTTTCATTGCGATCTGAAATCCGGCATGCGCCACGCGGCGGATCTCAGACTCGCTGTAGAGCATGGTGTCGAAACCCTGGCGCTCGCCGTTGTCCAGCGTGCGTATGCCGCGCGGCTGGCCGAAATAGATGTCGCCGGTCAATTCACGCAAGATCATGATGTCCAGTCCGGACACCAGTTCCGGCTTCAGGCTGGAAGCATTGACCAGCTCGGGATACACCATCGCCGGGCGCAGATTGGCAAACAATCCCAGTTTTTTGCGGATGCGCAACAAGCCTTGCTCGGGGCGCTTGGGCCGGGGCAGTGTGTCGTACTGATAACCGCCCACCGCACCGAGCAGCAAAGCATCGGACGCAAGCGCCAGCTTTTCAGTTTCGGCAGGAAACGGATCGCCCGCCGCATCGTAGCCGGCGCCGCCGATATGCGCATACTCCAGCTCGACCTTCAATCCGTCGCTGCGCAACGCCTCCAGCACTTTTGCCGCCTGAGCGACAATTTCGGGTCCAATGCCGTCACCCGGCAATACCGCAATTTTCATTTGCTTTCCCAGTCAGAATTACACATCGATTACGCAAACAGCCACGGCTGTACCGCGCGGTGTTTTTCCTCGTACGCCTTGATCTCATCCACATGCTGCAAGGTCAAACCGATATCGTCCAGACCATTCAACAAACAATGCTTGCGAAAGGCTTCCACTTCAAAACTGTAGGCCTTTCCATCCGGCGTACTGATGGTTTGTTTTTCCAGATCGATGGTCAGTTTGTAGCCTGCATTTGCGGATACCGCCCCGAACAACTCATCAACCTGTTCCGCGGCCAGGCGGATCGGCAGCAAACCGTTCTTGAAGCAGTTGTTAAAAAAGATGTCGGCAAAGCTGGGCGCGATGATGGCGCGAAACCCGTAATCTTCCAGCGCCCAGGGCGCGTGTTCGCGCGACGAACCGCAGCCGAAATTTCCGCGGGCCAGCAAAATCTGCGCGCCCCGATAGCGCGGCTGATTCAGCACGAAATCGGGATTGATCGGACGCTTGGAATTATCCCTGCCCGGCTCGCCGTGATCCAGGTAACGCCATTCGTCGAACAGATTCGGCCCGAAACCGGAACGCTTGATCGACTTTAAAAACTGTTTTGGGATGATCGCATCGGTATCCACATTGGCCCTGTCCAGCGGCGCGACCAACCCGTTCAGCACGGTAAATTTTTTCATTGCTTTTCAGACGCCTTATCTATATTTTTGCCTACTCTCTTCAATTCCCGGCCTAGCCACTTGCCACCCTTCCTGATAGCCGGTTCAGCAGCCTTGACACCTTTATCGATCCCATGGGCAGCAGCCTCGCCGCCTTTTTTGATTCCCTTTTCGACACGATTGACGACACCGTCAGCTGCCAACGCAGTACGACCGGCAAGCAAGCCCGACGCAACGAACCCCAGCATCAACAAAGCCGCCGACTTTTTCATGTATGCCCCATTCACGACTTGCTTATATCGATAAAATGCCCGGCGATTGCTGCAGCCGCAGCCATTTCCGGACTGACCAGATGGGTGCGCCCACCCTGCCCCTGCCGCCCCTCGAAGTTGCGGTTGGAAGTCGAGGCACAGCGCTCGCCGGGCGAGAGCTTGTCGTCATTCATCGCCAGACACATCGAACAGCCCGGTTCGCGCCATTCAAAACCCGCCGCGATGAATATCTTGTCCAGACCTTCCTGCTCAGCCTGCCGCTTGACCAGACCGGAACCGGGCACCACCATCGCCAACTTGACGTTCCCCGCCACATGCTTGCCGCGCGCGATCGTCGCGGCAGCACGCAAATCCTCGATGCGCGAGTTGGTGCAGGAACCGATAAACACCTTGTCGATTTTGATTTCCGAAATCGGCGTATTCGCCGCCAGGCCCATATACTTAAGCGCGCGTTCGGCCGCCTCACGTTTGACCGCATCAGTCATGGTCGCCGGATCGGGCACGCGGCCGTCCACCGCCACCACCATTTCCGGTGATGTACCCCAGGTCACTTGCGGCTTGATCTGAGCGGCGTCCAGTTCGACTACCTGATCGAACTGCGCGCCTTCATCGCTGTGCAAAGTGTGCCAGTAGGTCACTGCCTTGTCCCACAACTCGCCCTGCGGCGCGAACGGGCGGCCCTTGAGATAGTTGATGGTGGTGTAATCCGCCGCGACCATGCCCGCGCGCGCGCCGGCTTCGATCGCCATGTTGCACAACGTCATGCGCCCTTCCATGGAAAGGCCGCGTATCGTGCTGCCGGCAAATTCAATCGCATAGCCGGTGCCGCCCGCCGTGCCGATCTTGCCGATCACCGCCAGCGCGATGTCCTTGGCGGTGACACCCTTGCCCAACGGGCCATCCACCACCACCTGCATGGCCTTGGTTTTTTTCATCAGCAGACATTGCGTCGCCATCACGTGTTCGACTTCGGACGTGCCGATGCCGAACGCCAGCGCGGCGAATGCACCGTGTGTGCTGGTATGGGAATCGCCGCATACCACCGTCATGCCCGGCAAAGTCGCGCCCTGTTCCGGCCCGATCACATGCACGATGCCTTGGCGAGGGTCGTTCATTTTGAATTCTGTCACACCGAACGCAGCACAGTTGCTGTCCAGCGTCTCCACCTGCAAGCGCGACACCGGATCGTGGATGCGCTCAACGCGCCGCACAGTGGGCACGTTGTGATCGGCAACAGCCAGAATCGATGCTGTGCGCCACACTTTGCGTCCGGCCAGTTTCAAACCCTCGAAGGCCTGCGGACTGGTCACTTCATGTACCAGATGGCGGTCGATATAGATCAACGCGGTGCCATCGGCTTCCTGCCGCACCACGTGAGCACTCCAGAGTTTGTCGTAAAGGGTTTGCGCGCGCATCTTGTTTAAACAGTTAAATTAAGAGCGTTCAATTATGCCACACCCCGCCCGTCATCCGCCACATGGCGCTTGATAACGGCATTTCACCTCCTGAATAAGGAAATGGCCAGCCCCGCGACCGATTGTTAAGCGTGACTGCACAGTAGATGTCCATTCGCATACATATAGCCGCCCCCCGGAAATTCATCGCTTTTTAAAACCGAATGGAACTGTCGCAATTGTTCCCCCCTTCTGTGTATGTGCTCTACCGCACAGAGAAAATGCGGCCTTTGCTGCATTGTGGACAATCACACACGGGAGAATTTTCATGTCCGGGCTTGATCACAATTAAATTTCTATCTTTGGTAATCAAGCAAAATGACAACCACTCATTCGCGGCATGACAGGTGCTTATTGGGACAGACATGCTACCAACACAAAATGTCACTTGACACTAAATTCGAAAAATCTGTGTGCCTGGCGTTCGCCGTTTTGATGGCGGTAACAAACGGAGCATATGCGCAAGGGGCAAAGCAGACTGTCACTCCGCGTAAGGATGTGCAAGATCGAAATCTGAATAATGACGAGGCGCGTGAGAAACCGTTACGCGATGCCGAAGCGTTGATGAAAGACGGCAAGCCTGCGCAAGCTTATGCCTTGCTGGAGCCATTGGAATTTGATCGCGCCGGTGAAGTGCGATTTGATTACCTGATCGGAATTGCAGCATTGGATAGTGGCAAGCCGGGCAAGGCGACGCTCGCCTTCGGCAGGGTGTTGGCGGTAGATCCGGGTTTTGCCGGTGCGCGGGTGGGTTTGGCGCGGGCTTATTATCAACTCGGTGACTTGTCGGGCGCCAAGACCGAGTTTGACAGCCTGATGAAACAAAATCCCCCCACAGCGATACGCGTCTTAATGCAGCAATATCTGGATGCAATCGCCGCACAAGAAAAAACGAAGCAAACCCGATTCACCGCATATGTGGAAGGGGGTGTAGGGAATGACAGCAACGTCAACAGTTCCATAAGCCAGTCACAGTTCAGCGTCCCTTATTTCAATGATGCCGTATTCACACTCAGCCCGGCAGATCAAAGAACTGCCGATCAATACTACACTGTCGCCAGTGGCGGTGAAATCACCCGTTACCTGAATACCAGTTGGGGGTTGTATGCCGGAGCGGATGTGCGCATCAACAATTATCGCACCCTGAAATCCTACAACACGCAGAACCTTGACGGTCACGGCGGTGTGATATTTTCCAAGGGTACCAATATATTCCATATTGGCGTCATGGCGGGACAATATGAATTATCCAGCGCGCGTTACCGCAATTTCTCAGGCCTCAGCGCGGACTGGAGACATACAATTAGTCTCACAAATCAACTGAGCATGATTGTGCAGTCCGGGCGCAATCGATTTGCCGATGCAGCATTGTCCTCGAATGATTTCAATCAGCTCACAGTTGGTTCAGGCTGGCTGCACATCATGCCGGATTGGAAAACCGCATTGCTTAGCAGCCTGTTTTGGGCAAGAGAAAACGAGGCGGGCCCGGTAACCTTGGCCAACCCCGGTGGCGGACGTGCCGATGGCAACAAGCGCACACTGGGATTGCGTGCGGGCATCCAAATCTCGCTGAACAAAATCACGGGATTGTTCGGCAATCTGGGATGGCAATCGGGCAGCTATGACAAGACTAACGCATCGTTCCTGCGCAAACGCAAGGATCGCCAGTATGACATGTCGGTTGGTGTAAACCGGTACCTTGGCAAAGGCTGGATGCTGCGCCCGCAGTTAAGTTACACCAGGAACGATTCCAACATCGTCATTTACGGGTATGACCGAATGGATTTTTCTCTGTCTGTTCGCCGTAATTTTCAGTGAAATGATTCCGATCTTAATCGGACTATTGCGCCGATTATCCAAAGGCACCGGGCAACTGACGGCTGGTTTCCGGGCGAACGATTGAAGTCGCCGAGCGCCTTTGCAAGGTGTTTACCCGATGGAAACAAGCCGAACTTCAAAGCAGGCAGCAGTGCCGCGTTATGCGCAATTCGCTCGACACCTGTTTATCTGACAATTATTGAAGTCAATTTCCGATCCCTCTCCCTAGGGCAATTCCGAATTATCAACCGATGTGCGCCAGCACACATAACTGTATGCGCTGGCGCACAGACTGAGCACGGGAAGTTGTGAGATAAGCATGGCTGAAATACGGGATAAATCATGAAAAACGTTAAGAAAATAATTGCAATTATCAATGCTTGCCTGGCGGCCAGCCTGATGTTGATGAGCCAGGCTAGCTACGCAGTAGACGCAGGGCACGCCCAGTTTGTTAGCGGTAATGTCCGGATCCGCAGTGCGAACGGACAAGAGCGCATCCTGAAAAAAGGCGATGTGGTCAGGGAAGGCGATACGCTGACTACGGCAACAGCCGCCAGCGCGCAGATCAAAATGCTGGATGGCGGACTTATCGCCGTGCGCTCCGACACAAAGCTGAAGTTCGATACCTTCAAATTCAACGGCACACAAGATGGCAGCGAAAGGAGCTTCTTCTTGTTGTTCACCGGTGGATTCCGCGCCGTTACGGGATTGATCGGGAAACTGCACAAATCCAGTTTTCACATTACCACGACTGCAGCTGTCATCGGTATTCGCGGTACCGATCATGAAACTTATGTGGTCACAGCAGGCAGTCCAATGGCGGCTGTTGCCCCCATCGGCACTTATAACAAGGTGAATTGGGGCGAAACCACGATGACCACGGATCGGGGCACGGTTTCTATACTGCCAAACCAGATGGGATATGTCAGCGCAGCGGATCAGATGCCGGAACTGAAAGCGCTTAACACCAATATATTTACGAAACAAAGCTGGCCACTGATAAAAGTCAAGGCCGGCAAGAAGGAAGATAAGCAAGTGCGCAAGACAGCAGCTGCGGATAAATCCGGAAAAAAGGAAATGACGGCTGAAGCAGTAACATCCGCAGGAAAGAAAAATGGCAAGGAAGTAAAGGAAGATAAGCAAGTGCTCAAGACATCAGCTGCGGATAAATCCGGAAAAAAGGAAATGACGGTTGAGGCAGCAACATCCGCAGGAAGGAAAAATGGCAAGGAAGTACACGAAACAGTGACCGATGGCAATACATCAAAGAAGAATACTGCGACGTTAGTATCAGACTCAGGCAAAAGCAGGGTGAAGATGTCACCGACCGGCCGAAATGCCACAACAACCCCGTCCCCTGTAATACTTCCCCCGGTTGTTGGCATCAGTGTGCTACCCGTCGTGATCATCGACCCCGTCAGTGTTATCAACTGGGGGCGCTGGAATGACAGCATACCAGTCACTAGCCCGGTTACCGGCGAGGTTACAACAATTACGCCTAAACTTCATTTTCCCTTGGCCGCCGGACCCGCAGGAATAGCCGGCAACGCTGGGCCAACGGAAACTGGTGCAGTGGCGCCTGATTCTGGTAACAATACTCACAGCAATGCCCAAGGTACCGGAGCCGCGCTGGCCAACAATCCGAATACTGTGGGCGCAAACCAAAATGGCTCGCCTTCGCAGTTATTGATAAACGACAACCCGACTTTCACGTTGCCAGGTAACAGTAACGGGTTAGCCCAGAATACCGGAACCGCGCTGGCCAATAACCCGAATACTGTGGGCGCAAACCAAAATGGCTCGCCTTCGCAGTTATTGATAAACGACAACCCGACTTTCACGTTGCCAGGTAACAGTAACGGGTTAGCCCAGAATACTGGAACCGCGCTGGCCCATAACCCGAATACTGTGGGAGCAAACCAACATGGCTCGCCTTCGCAGTTATTGATAAACGACAACCCGACTTTCACGCTACCAAATAACAGTAACGGGCTAGCGCATCGGAGATCCGGCATCCCTTAGCCAATATTGCTGTAACGCCAAGCGAACAAGTCCTGACAAGTTACGATATACCCCCATCAGGGTGCGCTTACCTTCAATGAGAAAGGTATCTCCGTGCAATATCTGACCACGTTTGGCACACTACACATTTTCGGCTTCGTGATAGCATACCGGTATGCAAAAAAAGGATCAGAAATTCCGCCGAAATAACTTTGATGTGGCCAACACTGTCAATGTGACCGACCACGTCGATGTTGGGAACGCGGTGGAACATCTGTTTCTCGATCTCTTTCCCAGTGCCAATTCCAGCATCCTGCGAAAT
Organism: Gallionella sp.; assembly: GCA_035529955.1. Lineage (GTDB taxonomy): Bacteria > Pseudomonadota > Gammaproteobacteria > Burkholderiales > Gallionellaceae > Gallionella. The sequence continues at coordinate 17,732 of DATKVR010000082.1, read as the reverse complement.
GCATTTGATCATATTTCGGGGCTCTATCGCGGCGAGGATCCGCTGTTCGCCCCGTGTGATACCGGCTACCACGATTTGCAGCACATTCTGGATGTTACGCTGGCCAGTGCACGCTTGATGGACGGATATGAGCGCTCGCGCAAATCCAGCGACGGATTGGGCGAGGAACTGTTTACCCTGGGCATATTGCTAGCGCTGTTTCATGACAGCGGTTATCTGCGCAAGCGGGGCAGCGAGGATGATCGGCAGGGTGCGGAATTCACCCTGATTCACGTGTCTCGCAGTGCCGTTTTGTTAAAACAGTATTTGCACGAGGTCGGCCTGGGAAGTCTGGCCGAAACGGCAGCCCAAGTGGTGCACTTTACCGGGTATGAAGTTCCGGTAGAAAGCATCCAGGTGCCCGAAGCTTTTCGTGCCATCGGCAACATGGTGGCCTCGGCAGACATACTGGCACAAATGGCGGACCGGTGTTACCTCGAAAAATGCCATGACCGTCTGTACAAGGAATTTGTCCTGGCCGGTATCGCCCAACGGCTGGATGCGACAGGCAACAAGAAGGTTCTGTTTTCTTCCCCTCAGGACCTGGTGATAAAAACGCCCGGCTTTTACCAAAGCGCAAAAAAACGCATGAATGAAACCCTTCAGGGCGCTTATCATATGGTTGAGAAGCATTTCAACGGGCAGAATTTGTACATTGAGGAAATTGAAAAGAACATCCAGTTTGCCGAATACGTGATTGCCCACGGTGCCGACATCGGCATGCTGCAGCGCACCCCGCCCAAGACACCCGGTTCCGATCACAACTTCCCCGAAACCGCCGACAGAAAACTGCATATAGAAGAACGCCGGAATCGAAACGGCGACAGAAGACAAAATACCGCGCAGCGCTATCCGGATTTGCTGGAAAGAAGACTCGCAGGCGAAAGAAGGAATAAGTACCCGGAACAAAAATGATGCCCTAACGGGGTGTCACACTGCCGTTCGTACGCCTGCCATACGCTGCTTCCACATTATCAGCAACAATCCCAGCAGCGCCGCAACCGCACTGCATGTATACAGCACACTGGCACCATAATGCTGCCAGATCGGACCGCTTGCCAGGCCGCCCAGCATGCCGCCCGCACCATAGGTAAAGCTGCCGAACAGGGCCTGGCCTTTGGACTGGTGCCGTCCCTGAAAGAACTCATGCACCAGCCCCAGCGAGGCGGCGTGATACGCGCCGAAGGTGGCCGCATGCAGCACCTGCGCGATAAGCAGCAGCGAAAGATAATCCACACCCCAGCCGATCAACATGAAGCGCACCACCGCGGCACTGAAACTGACCAACAGAATGCGGATAAATCCAAAACGGTTGACCAGCCATGGCATCAGGAAGAACACCCCGATCTCGCAGATCACGCCCAGCGCCCACAGCCACCCCACCGCGCTTTTTGCATATCCGTGTTCGACCAGGTATATCGAATAGAAAGTGTAATAAGGCCCGTGCGCGACCGACATCAGGAAACAGGCACTGAACAGGGCCAGCACCCGCGGTTGCAATGCAATCTGCGTGACCGGTTGGTGATCGGTGTGATGCGCCAGCACCTCGGTGGGCGGAATCTGCCGGGCAAAAACCAGGATGCCGAGTTCGCAAGCCAGGCCGGCCCACAGCAGCCAGGCGATCGCGATGTAGTCGAAGGCGTAGCCCAGACCCAGCACCGTGACAATGAAACCAACCGAACCCCAGGAGCGGATGCGTCCGTAGCGAGCGCTGTGCTTGCCGAGATAACTGAGCGTGGTTGCTTCGACCAGCGGCATCGAGGCACTCCAGAAAAAACCCATCAACACCAACACCAGAAACATGCCCCAGAAACTGGTGGTCGCGAATACGCCGAGATAGCACACCATGCTCAAAGTGGCGGCGGCCCGAACAACCTGATGCCGCTTGCCGGTATGGTCGGCCAGCCAACCCCAGACATTGGGCGCGATCATGCGCATCACCGGCTGTATCGACATCAGGGTGGCGATCTCGATGGCGTTGAAATGGATGGATTTCAGGTACAGGCTCCAGTAGGGCGCGAACATCCCCACGAAGGCATAGTAGAAAAAATAGAACCCGGCAATGCGCCAGTAATGATTTTTGGAAGGGGGCATAACAATGGCGCTTTTGAACGGCACGCATTATCTCATGCGGGAAATAAATTTTTGCTATTGCTCTTGAAATAGGAAACCCCGCCCCCATAGTTGCACAGATCAAAATCTGGAGAACGGCATGGAACGGAACGAAACAAATAACGAAACCACCCCGAAAAATGAAACCCAAGACCCGTCAACGGATACGGGCGAAGTAATGCCCAGCCCTGAAGAAATGCTTAAGCAAGCAGAACTCAAGGCCCAGGAACACTACGATGCATGGATGTACGCCAAGGCAGAGGGCGAGAATATCCGCCGCCGCGCCGTTGAGGATGTGAGCAAGGCGCACAAGTTTGCCGTGGAGCGGTTTTCCAACGAGATGCTGGCAGTGAAAGACAGCCTGGAAGCCGGTCTGGCAGTCGAAACTGCGACGGTGGAAAGCTTCAAGAGCGGGATGGAACTGACCCTGAAGCAACTGAACGGCGTTTTCGAAAAATTCAACATCACCGAAATCAACCCGGTCGGCGAGAAATTCGATGCGCACAAACATCAGGCCATCGCCATGCTGGACAGCGACCAACCGGCCAATACCGTGGTCAGCGTAATGCAAAAGGGCTACGCGCTGAACGATCGGGTGCTGCGTCCGGCAATGGTGACGGTGGCAAAACCCAAGGAATAAGGCCTGTTGGGTGTCGGATGCAGGAGCGGGCCATGCGGGTGCCCGGACAAAAGTTTTTCGTACCCGCGACAACCAGGAAATTCGCGGCAGCACCCGCAAGGTGTACGCCGTGGTTGTAAAGGGCTAAAGCCCCAACAACACACGCAGGGCCCGCTCCTGCAATTAACGTTACGTAACACTTGAAATATCCAGCGCCGCCCTGATGTTAGGCGGCAAGGCAGCAACAACATACAATTTTCAAATATTTATAAGCATTTAACTGAAAGGAAAGCATCATGGGAAAAATCATCGGTATCGACCTGGGCACCACCAACTCCTGCGTGGCAATCATGGAAAACGGCAAGACCAAGGTGATCGAGAATGCCGAAGGCACTCGCACCACCCCGTCCATCGTCGCCTATATGGAAGACGGTGAGGTGCTGGTGGGTGCGCCTGCCAAACGCCAGGCGGTCACCAACCCGACCAACACACTGTATGGCGTAAAGCGCCTGATCGGTCGTCGTTTCGACGAGAAGATGGTGCAAAAGGATATCGCCATGGTGCCGTTCAAGATCGTCAAGGCCAAGAATGGCGACGCCTGGGTGAAGGTGCGCGACAAGGAATTCTCCGCACCGGAAATTTCCGCACAGGTACTGATGAAAATGAAAAAGACCGCCGAAGATTACCTCGGCGAATCGGTCTCCGAAGCGGTCATCACCGTGCCGGCCTATTTCAACGATGCACAGCGCCAGGCGACCAAGGATGCCGGCCGTATCGCCGGCCTGGAAGTGAAGCGCATCATCAACGAACCGACCGCAGCCGCGCTGGCTTTCGGCCTGGACAAGCAGGAAGGCGACCGCAAAATCGCGGTATATGACCTGGGCGGCGGCACGTTCGATATTTCCATCATCGATATCGCCGAAATCGAGGGCGAGCACCAGTTCGAAGTGATGTCGACCAACGGCGACACCTTCCTGGGCGGCGAAGATTTCGACATGCGCGTGATCGACTACCTGGTGGAAGAATTCCAGAAGGAAAGCGGCATCGACCTGCGCAAGGACGTGCTGGCATTGCAACGCCTGAAGGATTCGGCGGAAAAGGCCAAGATCGAACTGTCCAGTGCGCAGCAGACCGAAGTGAACCTGCCCTACATCACCGCGGATGCAAGCGGACCGAAACACCTCGCCGTGAAGATCACCCGCGCCAAACTGGAAAGCCTGGTCGAGGACCTGATCGCGCGCACCATCGATCCGTGCAAGATCGCGATGAAGGATGCCGGCGTTTCCACCTCCGATATCACCGACGTGATCCTGGTCGGCGGCCAGACCCGTATGCCTTTGGTGCAGGAGAAGGTCAAGGCCTTCTTCGGCAAGGAAGCGCGCAAGGACGTCAACCCGGACGAAGCCGTGGCAGTCGGTGCCGCGATCCAGGGCGGTGTGCTGCAGGGCGAAGTCAAGGACGTGCTGCTGCTGGACGTGACCCCGCTGAGTCTGGGTATCGAAACCATGGGCGGCGTGATGACCAAGCTGATCAAGAAGAACACCACGATCCCGACCAAGGCATCGCAGGTATTCTCCACCGCAGAGGACAACCAGAGCGCGGTAACCATCCACGTGCTGCAGGGTGAACGCGAAGTGGTTTCCGGCAACAAGAGCCTGGGGCAATTTAACCTGAGCGACATCCCCCCCTCACCGCGCGGCATGCCGCAGATCGAAGTGACGTTCGACATCGACGCGAACGGTATCCTGCACGTGTCGGCGAAAGACAAGGCGACCGGCAAGGAGAACAAGATCAAGATTCAGGCCAGCTCCGGTTTGAGCGAAGCCGAAATCAACAAGATGGTGCAGGATGCCGAGGCCCATGCCGAAGACGACCGCAAGGCACTGGAACTGGTGACCGCGCGCAACCAGCTCGACTCGCTGATCCACTCCACGCACAAATCGCTCAAGGAATATGGCGATCACCTGAGCGCGGACGAAAAGACTGCCGTTGAGTCAGCCTTGAAGGAAGCAGAAGAAGTGGTGAAAGCCGACGACAAGGACGCCATCGAAGCCAAGGCCGCAGCACTTTCGACCGCCGCGCAAAAGCTCGGGGAGAAGATGTACGCCGCCGAGCAGGCCAAGGCGCAGGCCGGTGAAGCAGGTACCGCATCCGGTGCGGAAGCCAAGAAGGACGAAGGCGATGTGGTGGATGCAGAATTCACCGAAGTGAAAGACGAAAAGAAGTAAGGTACTATAAAGGCTGCGGGCTGGATGCTGGGATAAAACCGGCCTCCAGCCTTTTACATGTTCCATTTTTCACAAGCATTTAGTCACCCGATATGTCAAAAAAAGATTACTACGAAGTGCTTGGCGTCAACCGCGATGCTGCTGAAGAAGATATCAAGAAAGCTTATCGCAAACTTGCGATGAAGCATCACCCCGACCGCAATCCGGATAACCCGAATGCCGAGGAACATTTCAAGGAAGCCAAAGAGGCTTATGAGATTTTAAGCGACGGGCAGAAGCGTGCCGCCTATGACCAGCATGGCCATGCCGCATTCGAATCCGGCGGCGGCAGCCCGTTCGGTGCGGGCGCGCAGGGTTTCGATTTTTCCGACATCTTCGGAGACATTTTCGGCGGCGGACGGGGTGGCGGACGCAGCAGCGTGCAGCGCGGCGCAGACCTGCGCTACAACCTCGAAATCACGCTCGAACAGGCCGCTCGCGGCACCGAGACGCAAATTCGTATTCCGACCATGGCGGAATGCGACACCTGCCACGGTTCGGGCGCAAAACCGGGGACCTCGCCAACCACTTGCACCACCTGTGCCGGCCATGGCCAGGTACGCATGCAGCAGGGTTTCTTTTCCATCCAGCAAACTTGCCCGCGCTGTCATGGTTCCGGCAAGATGATTACTTCACCCTGCAAGGACTGCAACGGCAACGGACGCATCAAGCAGCACAAGACACTGTCGGTCAAGATCCCGGCCGGCGTGGATACCGATGACCGCATCCGCCTCTCCAACGAGGGCGAACTTGGCGTTAACGGCGGGCCGCCCGGCGATCTGTATGTGGTGATACAGACCAAGCCGCATGCGGTGTTCCAGCGAGACCACAATGACCTGCATTGCGAGATGCCGATCAGTTTTACCACGGCCGCGCTCGGCGGTTCGATCGAGATCCCCACGCTGGATGGGGTGGCGACGATCAAGATCCCGGCCGAAACCCAGAGCGGCAAGATATTCCGCCTGCGCGGCAAGGGCATCAAGGGCGTACGCAGTGCCACCCATGGCGATCTGCATTGCCACGTCGCGGTGGAAACCCCGGTAAACCTGACCGATCGCCAGAAGGAATTGCTCCACGAATTCGAGGCAATCAACGATAAGGACAGCGAACGCCACAACCCGCGCGCCCGGTCCTGGATGAACAAGGTCAAGGATTTCTTCGTCGCCTGACAACCATTCCGATAATGGGCAGCCGCCAGGCAAACCGATGCGCCGGAATCTTACCGCCCCGGGGAACCAACGCCATAGATATGGCGGGCTTGTTCAATCGGGCAGTTCTGGTTGCCAGAACCTGCCGAAATGCTGTTAAAATTGCTGTCAACATGAACGCCGGTTTCGATATTTCAGCTATCCGCCATCAATTCCCAGCCAGAACATAAGTGAGCATATTGTCCCGACCGAACATTTCCAGACGCAAAGCATTTTTCATCCACCTGTCCATCAGTGCGACCATCGCGGTAGCCGTGGTCGCGCTGATGTTGTTGCTCTGGTACAAGCCCCCGTTCTTCTCGGCGCTCGGTGGCAAGCACATCCTGCTGATCCTGCTCGGCGTCGACGTGACGCTCGGGCCGCTGATCACGCTGCTCATTTTCAACCCGCTGAAGAGCCGCAAGGCATTGACATTTGATTTGTCGGTGATCGCCGTGCTGCAATCCGTAGCGCTGATCTACGGGATCAGCGTGCTGTTCCACGCGCGCCCGGTTTTCGTGGTATACAGCGAAGGCTCTTTCGACCTGATCACGGCCAACATGCTCAGCAAACAGGATATCGCACAGGCAAAATATCCGGCCTACCGGTCCTTGCCGCTGACCGGTCCGGTTTACACCTATTCGGAAATGCCCGCCAATATCAAGGAAAGAAACCAGCTGGTATTCAGCGCGATGGCCGGCAAGGATTTGCCGCAATTTCCGCAATACTACATGCCGTACGGCGAGCACGGGTCGGCCGAAGGACGGGCCGCAAAGCCGATAGCCGAACTTAAGCAGCTGAACCCCGGGCTGGTCGCGGAAATCGACCGTGCGGAACAGGCCAGCGGGCGGAAGGCAGCGGACATCGGTTTTGTTCCGCTGCGTGCCAAATACCAGGATCAGGCCGTATTGCTCGGGAAAAGCGACGGCAAGGTGCTGGGCCTGCTGAATGTGGACCCCTGGCCAAGGTAGGCGATGTTCAGACGCAATTAAGCTTGGCTGTTACTTCGCCGCGAACACCTCGCGCAGGAATACCCTGGCCTGTTCCCACGAATCCTTGTCGGCCTTCGCATCGTAGGCGATCGGCAGGTTGAATTTCTTGCCCATCACATCCGCTGCCGGATTGGTGAACGCATGTTTCGCGCCGGGATAGGTGACCACGCGGAAATCCGCGCCCGCGTGTTGCATTTCCTGCCTGAATGCGGCGACCTTGTCCGGCCCGATGGTCGGGTCGGCATCGCCGCTGAATGAAATGATGCGCGCCTTGATCGCGCCGGGCTGCGCCGGGTTGGCGGTGCCGAGCCCGCCGTGGAAACTCGCCACACCCTTCAGGTCCTCGCCCATGCGCGCCATGTTCAGCACCACGCTGCCGCCGAAGCAATAGCCGAACGCGGCGATCTCGTCGGGCTGCACCGTTGCCTGCTTGCGCAGTAATTGCATGGCCGCCTCGAAGCGCGCCTTTTCCACCGGCATGTTGCTGTATACCTCGCCGGCCAGCTTGCGCGCATCATCAGGATTGTCGACCACCTTGCCGTTGCCGTACATGTCGACCGCGAGCGCGGTATAGCCCAGTTCAGCCAGCATGCGCGCGCGTTTGCGCGCATACTCGTTCTGTCCCCACCACTCGTGCACCACCAGCACCCCGGGACGCCTGCCCTTGACCGAATCGTCGTAGGCGATATATCCCTTCAGCTTCGTGCCGTCCGCTTCGTAAACCACTTCCCTGCCCTGCACCGCGGCGTACGCAGTGGGGTCTCCCAGGCAGAATATCGACATCGACATGGCCAACAACAATTCTTTCATGCTAACTCCTTCGCATTAACAGGGCACAACGGCCATTTGCCGACCCGATCCGTTGGTCAGGCGGTACCCGCTTCCACGGTCTGCTTCAGATAATAGACACCCATGTTCAGATGGCGAATCTTCTCGATCAGCCGCTCGGCCATGACATCATCCAGTACGAATTCGACCTTGACCGCCAGCTCCCCGGCAAGTTCAAAGAAGGTGTCTTCATGAATGCGGCCGTGTCGTCCAAAACCTGCAATGGCACGAAATGCGGATCCGCCGTGCACACCCATGGCCCTGGCTTCCTCAAGCAGCCATTCATACAGCGGCATATCCGAGTGATGCTGTTTTTCACTGGTGTAAATCGAAAGCAGGTTCATATTCGTGCCCCCAAAAAATGTTATGCGTGCAGCAATTTGAAAGTCTGGATGCCCAGCACCGTCATCAGAAGTGAACCGCCGAGATGGGTGAGAATGATCGCCGATCCCCATGCATACTGGCCACGCAACAGCAATGTGACCGTCTCTGCGGAAAAAGTGGAAAAAGTCGTCAGGCCGCCGAGGAAGCCGGTGATGATCAGCAGGCGCCATTCCGGGGAGAGGCCCGGATAGTGCGAAAAAAATGCGACCGCAAAACCGATCAGATACCCGCCAAGCAAATTGGCTGCCAGTGTTCCGAGCGGCAATTCGGGCAGCGCCGGATTGAGCCATAAACCCAGACCCCAGCGCAGGCATGCGCCAAATGCGGCACCGCTTCCGATAGCAATGAATGTGTATAACATCAATACGACTCCGTGAATATCGCGTTACTCATGCATCCCATCCGTGTCATTCTACAACACGCACCAGCGCAAACCCCCCGCCCGGCGTGCGCATATTGGTGGTCTGCCCCTGATACAACCGCGCAACCACAAGCTGTATTTTCCCAGCATAAACATAACAGCGAACATCATACTTTAGCGACACTTCCTCCGCCTCATTTACACGCACCATGCGCTCACCGGGCGGAGCCAGCATTTGCGCAACGTAATTGCCCTGCACTATCTCGGCAAATACACGCTTGGTCAGGTTCATCCCGCGATAAGTGCCCCTGCTGCCATATCCGCTGTGTGGCTTGAAGAACAGGTTCTTGCGGTCGGCCCAGAGTGCAGTTTCCATGTCGGCATTCACGATGAAGGTGTGGGGCACACCGGCTTGCAGCGTAACAATGTCAGCCTCGTCCACATTCAGTGCGCGCAAGAAAGTCTCGTCGGTCAGGCGCGCCAGATTGCGTTTGTCCGCATATTTCGCATAAGCGTGCGGATGCGGCGTCACCACCGCCCGCCCGTTCTCATAGGCCTTTTTCAACGCGGGAAATTGTTGCAGGGAAAAATCAGTCAGGCGGTTGTACACCATATCGATCTTTTCACTGCCAAAGTACAAGCCGTCTTCACGCGTTTTCAGCGCCACAGGATCGGCGATATATACCGTCAACCCGTCGCGTTCCAGCATGTTCCTGGCAAGAACGAATTCGGGATAAAGATATTGCTGTTCCGGGTTTTCATCGACAATTGCAATGCTGTTGAGTGGTGCCGAGCCGCGTTCCAGACGCCATTCGTTGCGGAACATGGCCAGGAATGCAGGTTCAAGATTCTCGATCGCGACCGTTTTTCCCGGCAAATCTGCATCACGCTGGCTATCTGCCAGTAATTCGGTGAGGAATGCGCCGCCCGCGTTGGAGTTGATCTCGATCAGGTGCACGCCCTGTTCGTTGAGATGAAAATCGTAGCCGAAGAACACGCCTTTGGAGTGCGGTTGCTTTTCTGCGCCCGCCGCCAGCCAGCCCGGCAGTCCGACCACCCGCTCAACCGCAGCAATCACCTCATACATCTTGCGCAATTGTGCCGGGGAAATATATACCGGCATCGCGGCAAACAGATACGGGCAACGTTCCGTCACCAGGTTGTGCCATGCCTCGCCCTGCGCCCGCACCGCCTGCACAAGTGCTTCCTGATCCAATCCTGCCGCATGACTGTCGGCATTCAACTTATCCGGCCCGATCAATTATTTCTACCCAGCAATTCTGCTTTCAAATCGGCCTGCACCGGATGCGGACCCAGCCATATCTTCAGCAACGCATGGTGGAATATCTCCCCGAATATCGTGCCGTAAGTGATACCGTTGACGCTGATCTGCGTCCCGCTGCCGGGCGAATAATCCATCGTAATTACGTCGCCCGAGTGGACATCTTGCACCAGCTTGAAAATATCGTTCATCTGCTTGATCTGATCGTTCATCATGGCCATTTCCGCTTCGCTATGGTTCGCCTCGATCGCCTCGATGAATGCATCCATGAACCGCTTTTCGCCCAGATCGCGCAGCATGTACAACGCGATGCGCTGCGGGTCATCTGCCGTGATGATCGCAGCCGCGGCAGTCTGCTTTGCCGGCAGATACAGCGCCACGACATACACCTTGAAGAAGAATTTGCTGCGCAAACCCGCTCCGTTCAGCATCAGAACCTGATTGCCGAGTGTAACGCTGTCCGGCAGATTTACCCCTGCCACCTCCAGCGCATGCGCGTTCCAACTCAGCAGCAAACAGCAGACCAGCAACAATATTTTTTTCATTTTCGTTTTTTCAATCAGGATGATTAATCAGTATCTCGGTACGGGTCTGATCCTACAAAGCCTCAAAAATCCCCGCCGCGCCCATACCCGTCCCTATACACATCGTCACCATACCGTATTTCAGCTTGTGGCGGCGCATACCGTGCAGCAGCGTGGCGGTGCGGATCGCGCCGGTCGCACCCAGTGGATGACCCAGTGCAATTGCACCGCCGAGCGGGTTCACCTTTGCCGGGTCCAGCCCGATATCGTGGATCACCGCCAGCGACTGCGCGGCGAACGCCTCGTTGAGCTCGATCCAGCCCATGTCATTCAGGTTCAATCCGGTTTGCTTCAGCACGCGCGGAATCGCCTCTTTCGGGCCGATGCCCATGATCTCCGGCGGTACGCCGGCCACCGAATAGCCGACAAAGCGGCCGATAGGGGTCAGGTTATAGCGCTTCAGTGCGGCCTCGCTGCACAACAGCACCGCGCCCGCGCCGTCCGACATCTGCGAGCTGTTGCCCGCCGTGACCGAACCCCTCAGCGCGAACACCGTTTTCAGTTTCGCCAGTGCTTCCAGCGAGGTATCGGCGCGCGGGCCTTCGTCCTGGGTCGCGTCGCGCCGGGTTATTTTCACATCGCGATTCGCCAGATCGGGCGCATGTTCGGCGATCGGATACGGTGTGATCTCGTCCCTGAATTCGCCGTTCGCGGTCGCCTTGATGGCGCGCTGGTGACTTTGATAGGCAAACGCGTCCTGCGCCTCGCGCGATACCTTCCAGCGCTCGGCGACCTTTTCGGCGGTGATGCCCATGCCGAATGCGATGCCGAGATTTTCGTCATGCGCGAATATCTCCGGGTTGAACGCGATCTTGTTGCCCATCATCGGCACCATGCTCATGCTCTCGGTGCCCGCCGCGAGCATCACATCCGCTTCGCCCAGCCGGATGCGGTCCGCGGCCATCGCGACCGCCTGCAGGCCGGAAGAACAGAAACGGTTCACTGTCACGCCCGGCACGCCGACCGGCAACCCTGCCAGCAACAGCCCGATGCGCGCCACGTTCATGCCCTGCTCCGCCTCCGGCATCGCGCAGCCGACGATCACGTCGGCGATCTGCACCGGATCGAGTGACGGCGCCTGCGCCAGCACGCTCCTCAGCACATGCGCCAGCAGATCATCGGGACGGGTGTTGCGGAACATCCCGCGCGGCGCCTTGCCGACCGGCGTGCGTGTTGCGGCTACGATGTAGGCTTCCTGGACTTGTTTGCTCATATACACCTCCGGTAAATGGGTTTGCCGATGGCATCCCGCTGTCGAACGAACTTCATTTTATTGGAACGGCACATCCATTGCTTCACATAATAACGCGGCGCGACCCTGTCTGCCTGCACGGGCAAACATCGTCAGAGCATCCCCAGCACCACCAGCGCGATGAACGCGGCAAACAGCGCGAAATGGCTGATACCCTCGATGGCATTGGTTTCGCCGTCGTGCAGGTTGTTCATCACGGCAACAAATGTCAGTAGCAGCATGCCGGCCTGGATCGGCGTCAGCGCCATCACGATGCGCTCCCCGCTGAACAGCGCAATGCCCTCGATCACCGGCAGGGTTAGCAGCACGGTGGCAAGCGAAGCGCCCAGCGCGATGTTGACCGTGGTCTGCATGCGATTCTGCCGCGCGGCCTTGAGCGCAGTGAGAATCTCCGGACTGGCGGAGATCAGCGCCACCAGCACGGCGGGGATCGCCTTGGGCAGGCTGCTGCCTGCCAGCCCGGCATCCAGCAGCACCGACATCACTTCCGAAAGCAGCCCGACCAGCGCGATCGCGCCGATCATCACCGCGACATGCAGCGCATTCGGGCTGCGCGCCTCGTCATGCGATTCCTTTTCCATGTCGGCCGAATACTCGAAGAACCTGCGATGCTCCACCGTCTGCAGGCGCAGGAAGGCCAGATACATGATCGCCATCACGCTGATGGAAAAAGCCGAGTAGATCTTCCATTTCTCGTCCGGCACGAAATCGGGAATGAACATGCCGATGCCGATTGCAACGATCAACATCGCGATATACGAATTCGCCGAGGAGATGTTGTATTTGGTCTGGCCGTGTTTCAGGCCGCCGACGATGGCCGCAAGGCCGAGGATACCGTTGATGTCGAACATCACCGCCGAGAACACCGTATCGCGCGCCAGCGTCGGATTCGGCTCGCCGGCCAGCAGCACCACCAGGATCACTACCTCCACCGAGACCGCGGCGAGCGTGAGGATCAGCGTCCCGTACGGCTCGCCCAGACGGATCGCCAGCACCTCGGCATGATGGCTGATGCGGAACGCCACGGCGATGATGGCTGCCAATATCACCAGCAGCAGGCCCGACAACCACACCCCGCCCCGCTCCACGGCGGCATGCTCGAGGAAAAAGCCCAGCGCCAGCACCGCCAGTGCAATCGCGATCGGGAATTCGGATTTGAGATATTTCATGCAGCCTGTTGTGTCGCTCAGTTAAGCAGCGCCGCCAGCTTGCGCCGGTAGGCTGCCACCAGCTCGCCCTGCCCGCCCAGCAGGTTGAACACGTCGAGCAGCGTCTTGCGCCCGATGTCATCGCGGAAACCGCGGTCACGCCGCACGATCTCCAGCAACTGGTCCATCCCCTCGGCCGCACGGTTCGCAGCGATCAGCACGTTCGCGAGCTTCAGCCGCGATTCGAGATCGTTTTCGTTTGCGTTGACCGCGGCGGCGAGCACGGCTTCGCTGTCGCCTTCCGACTTCATTTCCGACAGCCTTACGTGCGCCTTGAGTTGCAGCACGCGCGCATCTTTCAGGATGTCAGGATCTTTCAGCGTATCGAGCAGGCGTTGCGCACCTTCCGCATTGTGCTGGGCAAGCAGCAATTCCGCTGCATCCACACGCACCCACTCGTTGTTCGGGTCGAGCTCGGTGACTTCCGCAAGGCGCTGTAGCGCACCCTCCACGTCGCCCGATGCTGCCAGCTGCTGTGCCTCGCGACGCAACTCTTCCGCCGGGCTCGGAATGATCTTGTCCAGCCAGTCGCGCACCGCGCTCTCCGGCAGCGCCCCGGTAAATTCATTGACGATCTTGCCGTCCACCATCGCCTTCACCGAAGGTATCCCGCGCACCGCATAGCGCGCCGCGATCTCCTGATTCTCGTCCGAATTCACTTTGGCGAGCTTGAATTTCCCGCCATACTCACCGGCCAGCTTCTCCAGGATGGGCTTGAGCACCTTGCACGGCGCGCACCACGGCGCCCAGAAATCGATCACCACCGGCTGCCTGAACGAGGCCTCAACCACCTGTTCCTCGAAATCGGCCTGACTTACATCCTGGGCATTCATTTCCTGCTCTTCCTCATAACAAATGACCTCATAACAGATTCTTGCCGTCGAACAATGTCGTCTCCAGCGCAAAGGTGTCCACCCCATCCACGCAAGCGAGGTTCACGATGTATTGCCCCGGCCATCGTGTTGCTTCGCTGAAAGTGTGGATGCCGCAGTTCTTGCAAAAATAATGCTTCGCCTGCTTCTTGCCGAACTGGTAAAAATTCAGCGCGCCTTCCTTCGCATCGATCTTGAACTTCTCTCCCGGCACCAGACTCACCATAGCGCCGCGCTTCGCACAGAACGAGCAATTGCAGCGTATCCCCTTCGTGATCGGCTCGGCCTCGAACGAGAAGCGGATCGCGCCGCAATGGCAACTGCCTTTGAAAGATTTCATTACCATTCAGCCCAACCAAGATCACATAACATCACACCAATACAGTTAACAGCTAACGCCGCATCCTGATCCCGAATAGGTCGTAATTCATCACGTTTTTCTTGTTCGGCATGTTTTCCGCGAGAATGGAGTCGCTGCGGAATTTCCGCAGCGCACCTGACAATACGCTGTTGATGCTTACCATTTCGCTTGTCAAGCATATCTATAAGTTCACCCAAATCCTTTCCACCAGCCTCTGTAATTCCTTCACTCTGTAAGTATGCGCTGAGAATCGCCGTCGCCGCTTCTCGCGAACGATCTACGACCGATTCAGAGCCGGCTCGATAGATATCATCAGCCAGACTCTCCAGCTTTTCCTTAAGTAAACTATTTTTATCTGGAATAGCTGCCCAGTCTATTGCTGGCAGCGCCCCCATGCTTTGCCTTGCCTTCAGAGTAAACACAACTTCATTCGTATGAATCAACTCCCGGTCGATAATTGCCCATACGCTGAATGCATCAGATGTTCCCAAAATAACCAGGTATTGACCTGCATCACGAAATGCAGGCATTTCAGATTTAGGACAGGAGAAATAAGTAAATGCCTCCCTATCTGGATGAAAGAAAGTTTCTGACATCGGCGGCGAAATTGCGACTTTCCATCGTTCAGGCTGAGTTTGGTTGCTTTTATAAAATCTGCCGCGTCTAACCCTCGTTACAGGGTCAAATGTATCTTCTCTGAATAGATAATTTGTATATCCGATCGATTCATACTTTGCAGGCTGAATTACATTTTCAGAAACAAAAATAAACTTTGCAGGTGTCAGCATAGGAGATGGCCAGACAATATGACCACCATAATAACTATTACCTTCGAATACTATTTCAGTATTTCGGTCAATTCCAAGAAACATCACGACACCTCATATAGCTTTGCAGAAAACGTCGCGAGCGATGACAGAACAAGGCGCGAGATGGCGAAAAAGCGGAATTTACATTTGAGTAAATGAGCATTTTGATCCGTCGAGCAACGCCGTTATGTCGAGCGCAGTAGTTTTTCATCAATTCCGTAACGGCTTCCCGTTCTTCAACATGTACTCCACCCGCGCCCGGGTCTTTTCCGTCGCCAGCAATTCCATGAAGTTCTTGCGTTCAAGATCGAGCAGCCATTGCTCGTCCACCATGCTGCCCGCTTCCACGTCACCACCGCACATCGTCTCGGCGATGCGGCAGCCGATGTCGTAGTCGTGGTCGGAGATGAAGCCGCCTTCCAGCATGTTGACCATCGCGGCCTTCAGCGTCGCGATGCCGGGGCGACCGGCCACCGGTATCTGGCGCGGCTGCAGCGGCGGACGCCAGGCGGTGGCGGTGAGTGCTCTCGCTTCTTCCTTGGCGACGTGCAGCAACTCGTATTGGTTCATCACGATGCGGTCGGACTGCCTGAGGTAGCCCATGTCGCGCGCGAGTTCGGCGCTCTTGGCGACTTCGCCCATCGCGATCTGCTGGAAGTAGCGCTTGATATGCGGAAAGATGTCGCCGCCGCGGGCCTCGTTCGCTGCGCGCAGCGCCATTTCCTTGCAGCCGCCTCCTGCGGGCAACACGCCGACGCCGACCTCGACCAGGCCGATGTAGCTTTCCAGCGCGGCCACTATTTTTGTACAGTGGAGCGGAAATTCACAGCCGCCGCCCAGCGCCAGGCCGTACACCGCCGCGATGGTCGGCACCTGCGCATAGCGGAGGCGCTGCGACACGTGCTGGAATTTGGCGATCACTTCCTCGACGCGCGGCACGTTGCCCACCATGGCGTTGACGATGTTACCCAACCCGCCACCGCCCGCCACGGTGTATTTCACCCGATTCGCCGTGCTCTTCACCTTGTCGAACAATCCGGTCGGCTGGTCGGCGGATTCCTGCACGCCCTGCATCAGCTGCAGCAGGTGTGCGCCGGCCGAGAACGGCGCTTCGGTCTGCCAGATGATCAGCGCGGAGAAATGCGCCTCGGCCTCGTCGATCGCGCGCAGGATGCCGTCCAGCACCTCGTTGCTGATCGCGTGCATCTTGGACTTGAAGCCGAGTATCGCGATATCGTCGCCGGTGAACCACATCCTGACGTCGTCGGTTTCGAAGATGGTCTCGCCATAGCGAACCGGTTCGCCGACCAGATGATCCGGGAAAGGCTGGCGGCGATACACCGGCAGGGTCGAGCGATGTTGATAACTGAGTGTGGCCGGCGACCAGGAGCCCTGCGCGGTATGCACGCCGGTGCGGGTCGGATCGGTCACCCATTCGGGCAACGGCGCTTCGGACATCGCCTTGTCCGCCGCGATGTCGGCCGCGATCCAGCCGGCCACCTGCTGCCAGCCGGCCGCCTGCCAGATTTCGAACGGGCCGTTGTCCCAGCCGAAGCCCCAGCGCACCGCCAGATCGAGGTCGCGCGCATTGTCGGCAATAAACTCCAGCTGCAGTGCACAGTAATGGAACACGTCGCGGAACGTCGCCCACAGGAACTTTGCCTGCGGGTGCTGGCTGTTGCGCAGCCCGGCGAGCTTCTTCGCCCAGTCGCGTTCGCGCAAAATTTGTTTGACCGCGTAATCCACATCGTCTTCGGTCGCGCGATATTCCTCGGTGTGCAGATCGAGCACGCGTATCTCCTTGCCGATCTTCTGGTAGACGCCCTTTTTGGTCTTCTGTCCGAGCGCACCCTGATCAATCAGCCGGTTGAACCAGCCCGGCAATTCGAAATGCTTGTGCCACGGATCGTCGGTCAGGTTCTCGCGCATGGTGTTGACCACGTGTGCGAAAACGTCCAGACCAACCACGTCCAGCGTGCGAAAGGTCGCGCTCTTGGGGCGCCCGAGGTAGCGCCCGGTCAGCGCATCCACGGTGTCAAAGCCGAGGTTGAAGGCCTTGGCGTGGTATTTGGTGGCCAGCATCGAAAACACGCCGATGCGGTTGGCGATGAAGTTGGGCGTGTCCTTGGCGCGCACCACGCCCTTGCCCAGCGTCGAAACGAGGAACGCCTCGAGCTGGTCGAGCAGCAAGGTATCGGTGCCGGCGCACGGGATCAGCTCGACCAGATGCATGTAGCGCGGCGGATTGAAGAAATGGATGCCGCAGAAGCGATGGCGCAGGTTTTCCGGGAAGGCTTCGGCGAGCTTGTTGATCGACAGGCCGGAGGTGTTGCTGGCGAAGATAGTTTGTTCGCCCAGAAATGGCGCGACCTTGTGGTACAGGTCGGATTTCCAGTCGATGCGCTCGGCGATCGCCTCGATCACCAGGTCGCAGTCGCGCAGCTTGTCGAGATGCTGGCCGTAGTTCGCCGCCGAAATGAACGCGAGCCGGGCCGGGCTGGCCAGCGGGCTGGGCTCCAGCTTCTTCAGCCCGTCCAGCGCCTTGTTCACGATACCGTTGGGATCACCCTCAGGC
>DATKVR010000081.1:0-2843 GCA_035529955.1 Gallionella sp. | reverse complement strand
TCGGCGTGGCCGGCCCGCAGACCGCGATCGGCGACGCGATCGGGCTCGCGATCAAACGCCTGGACAGCGACAGAAGCAATAGTGCATCCGGAAAACCGGGACAGATGGTGATGATCCTGCTCACCGACGGCGGCAACAATGCCGGAATGATGGATCCGTTGGCGGCGGCGCGCATGGCCGCCAGCTCCGGTCTGCGTATCTACACCATCGGCGTGGGTGCCGCGGTACGGCAAGGATTTTTCGGGACCAGCGGGAATACCGACCTGGACGAGGACACGCTCAAGTCCATTGCGCGCATCACCGGTGGCAAGTATTTCAGGGCGACCGATGCCGCTGCATTGCAGCAAGTGTATGACCAGATCAACAAGATCGAACCGAGTGCAGCCCGCGAGCAATGGTACCGCCCGCACCGCGAATGGTTCCAGTGGCCGCTGGCCCTGGCGCTGCTGTTCAGCATACCTGCGGTATTCATGCGGGGTAGAAAATGAGCCCGGCAGATTTCATGCACGCTTTCCATTTTATGCGGCCACTCTGGCTGCTGGCTTTGCCCGTGCTATGGGGGCTGGTGTACTGGCTGGCGCGGCGACGCGGGAAAGACAGCGCATGGTCCGGTTTTATTGACCCTGAATTGCTGGCCACTTTGCGTCTTGACGAAGACCGGATCACCGGCATCAAGCCCTGGCCGCTGCTGGCATTGGTGTGGAGCATCGCGGCCATCGCGCTGTCCGGCCCCAGCTGGCAACGCGACCAGGCGCCGGCCTACCGCGCATCGGCCGCCTGGGTGTTCGTGCTCGATCTTTCGCCATCCATGACGCTGACCGATGTCCCGCCCGACCGGGTCACGCGGGCACGCTATGCGCTGGACGACATGCTCAATGCAGCCCATGACGCGCGGGTCGGCCTGGTGGTGTTCAGCGACGAGGCCTACACCGTGACGCCGCTGACCCAGGATGTGGCCACGGTCAAGGCGCTGCTGCCGCCGCTGAATCCCGGCATCATGCCCAGCCCCGGCGACAATCTGGCGCCGGCACTCGATCGGGCCGCCAAACTGCTCCAGCAGGGCGGTGCCACGGATCAGCGTATCGTGGTGCTGACCGACGGGTTCGACGATCCCGCGGCCGCGTTATCCGCCGCAGCGGCCATCAAGGCGAAACACATATCGCTGAGCATCGTCGGCGTGGGCACCACCGGGGGTGCCCCGGAGCGCAATGCCAGCGGCGGTTTCGTGCAGGACAAACAGGGCCGCGCGCTGATGGCCCGCCTGGACGTGCCCCGCTTGCAGCAGCTGGCCGAAACCGGCGGGGGCCGTTATGTCGATATCGCGCAATTGCCCGCGCTGCTGGCGAGCATGCAAACCACATCGGAATCGGCGGACGGCGCGCTGGCCGTGCACGGCGTAGAGGTCGCACACTGGCGCGATGCGGGGATCTGGCTGCTGCCGGTGCTATTGATACTGGGTGCCTTTCTGGCACGAAGGGACTGGCTATGATACGCGCCGCCTTGATGCTGGTCCTGCTTGCAATCGCGTTCCCGGCTGCAGCCAATTCAACTTGGAGCCGTCTGTGGCTCACCCCGGATCAGCGCGCTGAAAAGCTGCTGCAGCAGGGCGATGCAAGCGCTGCCGCAAAGGAATACCAGGACCCCCGGCGCAAGGCTTACGCCGAAATGAAAGCCGGCAATTTCAAACAGGCGGCCAGCGATCTGGGCAAGCTGCACGACAGCGATTCGGAATACAACCGGGGCAATGCACTCGCGAAGATGGGCGACCTGAAAGGCGCGCTGGATGCTTACGATGCCGCGCTGAAGAGCGAGCCGAAAAACCATGACGCGCAACATAACCGCGACCTGGTCGAGAAGGCAATGAAGCAGCAACAGCAGCAAAAAAATGGCCAGTCGAAGAATGACAAATCCGGCGGCAAGCAAGGCAACAAGCAGGGTGCAAATTCGGCAGGGCAAGGCAAGCAGGGCAATCAATCCGGCAACAGCGCAAACGGCGCAAACAATCCGTCCGGAAAGCAGTCACAGTCCGCGGGAAAAAATTCATCCCAATCCGGAAAATCCGGCGGCAACGCCGGCGCTCAAAATTCTGCCGCAGCACAAAACGCGCAGCAGGGTTCAGGCAAGAATCAGGCTCAAACAACCCCACAAAATAATCCCGGACAGTCGGGAAGCGCTGCTGCCCAGAGCCAGGGGAAGCAGGCCGGACAATCAGGCCGGAACGGCCAGGCTTCTGCAGCCCAGCAGCACGCCGCAAGCAGCGACAATTCTGCCGGACAAACACCGGCACCGGCACCGGCAAAAGGTCTTTCCCCTGATGACGCGGCACAAGCCCGTCAGGATGCGGCGGCCAGTCTCGCCGCAAACAAGGGCAAACAGGGTGCCGGCGGTAACGAAACTGCCAACATCAACGCGGCACCGGTTGATCAGACAGCACCATTGAGTGAACAGCAGCTGTCTAAGGAACAATGGCTGCGCAGCATACCGGACGATCCCGGCGGCCTGCTCAGGCGCAAATTCATGATCGAGTACATGTTGAGACAACAGAAGGCACAGCAATGAACAACATCAACCGCATATTCCTTGCACTGATCTTCATGACTTTCGCGCTGCCCGCGCTGGCAGCGGTCACCGCCACGCTGGGCAATGACCATGTCGCATCGGGACAGACCGTGCAATTGCAACTGCAGCATGACGGCACCACAGACAGCCAGCCCGATCTCGGCCCGTTGCGCAATGATTTCGATGTGCTCGGCAGCAGCAGCGGCTCGAACGTGCAGATCATCAACGGACACATGTCCTCGCAGACCCAGGTCACCGTGCTGCTGTCGCCCAAGCACGACGGC
>DATKVR010000080.1:0-8672 GCA_035529955.1 Gallionella sp. | reverse complement strand
GGCCAGGCTCAAGCAACGTCCCGCCTCGTTGCTTAAATGGGAGGGGATCATCAATGATCCCACCGGTGCTTTATTGGCGGTACTGGTGTTCGAATATTTTTCCTACCTGGGGTCGGGTGCGGCGTTCATGCAGGTGCTGAGTGGGCTGGCTATCGCTCTCACCGCGGCAGCATTCCTCGGGGTCGGCGGCGGTTATTTGCTGGGCAAAGCTTTCGGCCGGGACTATGTGCCCGAATTTCTGAAAGCACCGGTCACGCTGGGTTATGTGCTGCTGTGCTACGGCCTGGCCAACCAGGCACAGCATGAGGCCGGACTGCTTGCGACCACGCTGCTTGGCATGACCCTGGGCAACATGCAGTTGCGCAGCATCGATGAATTGCGGCGACTCAAGGAATATGTGTCGATACTGTTGGTGTCCGCTATTTTCGTGATCCTGACGGCCAACCTGGACACGCATATCCTTACCCGGCTGGACTGGCGCAGTGCGGTGCTGATCGCCCTGGTCGTGTTCGCGGTGCGTCCTGTATCGGTGCTGTTATCCACCGTGGGGCTGGGTATGGACTGGCGCGAACGCTTGCTGCTTGCCTGGATCGCGCCGCGCGGGGTGGTCGCGGTCACGGTTGCAGGCGTGTTCGCTGCAAGCATGAGAGAACAGGGCTATGCGGGAGCCGACCTGTTGCTCCCCTTGATCGTCTCGCTGGTGCTGGTTACGGTCGTGCTGCATGGTTCAACCATAGGCTGGCTGGCGCGCAAGCTGGGACTGGCCGCCGCCGGCCAGAACGGTATCCTGATCGTCGGGGCTTCCAACTG
The DNA here is from genome assembly GCA_035529955.1 of Gallionella sp. Lineage (GTDB taxonomy): Bacteria > Pseudomonadota > Gammaproteobacteria > Burkholderiales > Gallionellaceae > Gallionella. Next base: position 7,862 of record DATKVR010000080.1, on the reverse strand, counting down.
GAGTACCGACCTCGCCATCGAACTCAAGGCAATGAAAATACCGGTGCTGATCGCCGATTCCAGCTGGTACAACATGAGCCAGGCACGCCTGTCGGGGATACACACCCACTATGGAGAGATCCTTTCGGAGCATGCGGAGATGGAATTGGATCTTAGCGGCATGGGGATCCTGTTCGCCACCACTGCCAATGATGCCTACAATGCCTTCGTCTGCACGCGGTTTGCGCCTGAATTCGGGCGCAACCAGGTGTTCCAGCTGCCCATGCACAATGCTTCCGAACAGGAGAGTAAAAGTATCAAGCTGGCGCATCGCGGCATATTCGCGATGGGCCCGGTGGCAACCAACGAGGAACTGGAGCGTCTGCATTATCGCAAGTGGAAATTTAAAAAAACCCACTTCACCAAGACGTTCTCTTTTGATAATCATCTCAAAATGGAGTCTGCCGATGCCCTGCCTGTGCTGCTGCTGCGCCCCGATGGAAAAGTATCATTCCACTCTGAGGAGTTTCCGCTGGAACCCGAAGAGGGCGACGTGCTGCTGAGTTATGTACCGCCGCCATCCGAACAATAACAACCCCGGGGAGAATAATCAGATGAAAATAGATATCAAGGATTTTTGCGTACCGGCAGGGAAAAAGGTCAAGCTGGACAAGTGGCCGACGCAGGTGAAACCGGTATACAAATCGAAGAAACAATACAAGGCGCTGCTCGAAAAACAGGTCGAGGAACTGAGCGAACAGCAGCAGCTGCACTACGCATCCGACAGCTATGCGGTGCTGCTGATATTCCAGGCGATGGACGCAGCCGGCAAGGACGGCGCGATCAGGCACGTGATGTCCGGCATCAATCCACAGGGTTGCCAGGTGTTCAGCTTCAAGCATCCGAGCGCGACCGAACTGGATCATGATTTCCTGTGGCGCACCACGCAGTGCCTGCCGGAACGCGGAAGGATAGGCATCTTCAACCGTTCCTATTACGAGGAGGTGCTGGTGGTGCGCGTGCATCCCGAAATACTGAAGGCGCAGGGAATTCCGGACGGTTTGGTGAATGAGCAGACCATCTGGCCGCAGCGTTATCAATCGATCGTGGATTTGGAGGCGCACCTGCACCGCAACGGCACGCGCATCGTCAAGTTCTTCCTGCATCTCTCGGAAGAAGAGCAGCGCAAGCGCTTCCTGGAGCGCATCGACGATCCGGACAAGAACTGGAAGTTCAGCACCGCGGACATGACCGAGCGGAAATTCTGGAAACAGTACATGCAGTCATACGAAGAATGCCTGAGTGCGACCAGCACCGCCGATGTGCCGTGGTATGTGGTTCCCGCCGACGACAAGGAGAATGCGCGGCTGATCATTTCGGAGATCGTGCTGGAAACATTTCGTTCGCTCAAGCTGGCTTATCCCGAGCCCACCGACGCTCACCGCAAGGAATTGCAGTCCATCCGCAAACAGTTGGCAAAATAAAATTCGTTGAAGAGGCGCAGTCATGAAAATGTCATTCAATAAAACCGGAAGAAACGCGGCCCAGCAGGGTCGCATGGTTCAGAAACAGGCATCACTGGATTTTCTGGATCCGGCACACGAATGGCGCCGAATTTTTGCCGAGATATGGGGCACGTTCCTGCTGGTTCTCGTTGCCGCAGGAGGCGGGGTCGTGGCGGCCAAGAGCGGCGGTGCAGTCACGTTGGGCATGGAGGTGATAGCACCCGGGATGATGGTGATGGTGATCATCTATTTCATGGGCACGGTAAGCGGCGCGCATCTGAACCCGGCAGTTACATTGGCATTTGCGTTGCGGCGCAATTTCCCATGGAGCCGCGTGCCGGCCTATGTGTTGGCCCAGCTGTTCGGCGGTGTCGCGGCGGCGGAATTTCTGCATGTCATGTTCGGCACGGTCGGTGCCCTGGGTGCGACCGTGCCGGGCAGCGGTATCAGCAACGGGACTGCATTGGCGATGGAAGTGGTGCTGACAGCCGGGCTGGTGAACACGATCCTGGGCACGGCCTCCGGAGCACGCAACATCGGCAGCAACGGTGCCATTGCGGTAGGCGGATACATTGCTTTGGCGGGCATGTGGGCGGCACCGATCAGCGGCGCCTCAATGAACCCGGCCCGTTCGTTCGCGCCCGATCTGGTGCGCGGCGATCTGGGTACGACATGGATATACATCGCCGGGCCGGTGCTGGGGGCGCTGATCGGTGTCGCTTTCGAGTGGATACTCAAGGGAAAACCCACCGCTGCGGGAGCGATTGCTGCGCAGGGTACACTCGATGATGATGATTTGGGGGAATCCTTGTGATGGGAACCATGAATGATGCCGAGCCGGAAGCATAGCCTCCTGTGACTTGAATTTGCATCTTGGATCAAACGTATGGAGGCGCAGATTCCCGCGTTACAGCAATCCGGTCATTGCAATTATGTGCATGATCTGATGTGACCACATACTTTTCAATTGAAGATGATGGTGTTTTTACAGTGGACACCGTCCTGATAACTGCCCACCCCATTCATCATTAAAAATTGCGATACAAAATTGTTGACCGGCAAACTGTCGGTCTCGAACGGGCATTGTTGGCTGACTTATGGGCATCCGCTAAAGTTTGTCGGCTCAACCGTTGAGCGCGACACACGCGTTAAATCGCGCTTTCTGACCGCAGGTTCTGCTGCAACTCCTTCTTCATCACGCCACGGCTTGAACGAATACTGTAGCAGTAGAAATTCCGTTTACTAAAAATTCGGGACACCTGGGCTTGGGTGAATGAATGCAACACTGTAGTTTTGGCCACTTTGGACAAACGTTGATCTGGCTCCTGCTGAGGTAGACCAGCGCTTACCAGACGAACGTAGAGCATCTTTTCCTCGTTGATATGCTCGGGGCCTTCCGAACCACAGCTGATTTCAAATGCATAGGGATCATCCTTGGCCGACCCGGGTCGCATAGTGGTCGTCCAGAAATAGGCGGCCGGTGTAGCCGGGAATAACGCAAGATTTATTCGCGGGTTGGAGCATTGGCGCTCGGCGATAGATGCCAGTTCCCGGATCTGCGGTAAGTGCCAATCTTGATGGTTGGCATAACCACCCTCACGGTTAATCTTGATCGGAGCATCCTGCGCGGACTTCCAAGTGTAGGTAGCCGGTGTACCTTTACAAGTTGTGCCATTCCAGACCTGGCCCAGCGAGCAACGCATCCAGGTAAGATCGGGTTCGACATCAGTCAGCGTGCCATCGCCGTTGTCGATGAAGCGATTAACCGGGGACGACATCGGAAAGGACTTGTCACAAGTCTGTTCAATTGCTTGCCAGTTATTTAATCCGCTCATGGTTAAAAAACTTGCCGTGAGCGGATTAAATCGGCATTTACATTGCCCTTATTACCAATCCGAAATTTTTCTAATATTTGGCGAAATGGGGGGCAGCATATTCGGTTGGGCCCTGTCGTAACCGATGCCAATATACCCGGTATAAACGACAAAATCTGGAAGCGGATTCATCTTCATAACTTTATCAGCCGCATCAGCCGATTGGCCGTCAAAACTATGGTTGTCGATGTCGTACAAATGCGAGTCGGTGATGATCGCAAACCGGAACGGACTGACATTGTCCTTTTCCATGCTTCTGGCTTCGCCAACATGAATACCATAATCATTCTAGCAAAGCCAAACAGTGTAAATGGGCTGTGATTCAGGGAAACGAGTAACGCAGAAAAAGGTGGTTACCACCGCGCCTCAGGTCGACCAGGGTTCCCCACACAGGACTGTGCGGCGCGAACATTTTCCCCATAACGAGACTGTACTGTCGATCGTTAATTTGGCGGCCGGCAATCTGCGGCGCGAGGGTCAGGAACTGTTCGTCCAGGACTCCTTCCGCGTAGAAATAGCCCAGCAATTGCGGCCCGCCCTCGACGAGAATTAGCTTGCCGGCATTCACACGGCGTACCTGGTTGATGATGTAGCTTGCGCGCATAACGCCAACGCTGCGCACCGAGCGAATTTCAACCGCATCGGAAGCTTTATGTTTGCGCAACCGTCTGGCGCCCGCGGTCGTCGTCACGATCAGCACCGGAACCTTGCCGGAAGCGAATACGGGCAAGTCCAGATCGACCTGTCCGCTGCCGCTGACGATCACATTCAGCGGTGGCCCGTGTTTGCCAAGCGCCGTGCGCAACTGGCGATATTCATCCGCGAGGTCTGGAAAAACGTCTTCGGCTGTCCAGATGTGATAGTGGTCGGCGCCCAGCGTGCCTGTACCGATGATCACCACGTCCGCAATGGCGCGCAACAGACCCATCACCATGCGATCCTGGACGCTGAACCCGCTGATGTCACTGCCGCTCGCGTGTCCCTTCACATTAAGCGAAACGACGCCGTCCAGTGTGGTCACAAAATTGCTGATGATGTGTGGACGCGGACCCGCACGCGGCATGCGCAGACTTCCGTAAAGGCCCGCCAGCCTGGCTGGCAGCGGCAACACTCTCCCGCTTTTCAATTCGAAAAGCGTGTCGAGGGGTGCGAGAGGAGTGGGGTTGCGCCGGGACATTACGTCATTCCTATACGAATTCGCTGTTATGCCAGCATCCAGAGGGATTTTCCCCGCTCGCACTGGCGCGTCTTTGCCGAAGCAATAAATGCATTTTTGTAGTCGGCATCCACGACGCACGCATCATGTCCAACATTCGTACTTTTCAAAAGCGTCTGGCCGACTTTCCCGGGAATTCTTTACTTCATTATCCAGATTTCGTTTTCTACTTCTTCTGCCACATCGGCATAGAACTTTTCTTCATCGCGGAATCTCTTGCCTAAGCGTTGCCTGCAGCGTGATCTCCGGAACGCTGGCAAGCGCCTTCGACAACGGACAATCGTGCTTCGCTGCGGCCGCGATCTCCTGGAACTTCGCCTCGTCGATGCCGGGCACTGTGGCCTGCAGCGTCAGCGCAATGCGGTCGATTACGAAGCCTTCGCCCTGCTTGGACAGGCGCACGCTGGCCTTGGTGTAGACGTCGGTGGTTGCCAGTCCGGCCTGATCGCAGGCGAACGAAAATGCCATCGTGAAACACGCGGCGTGGGCGGCACCCAGGAGTTCCTCGGGGTTGGTGCCGCGCCGGTCGTCCTCGAAACGGCTTGCAAAGCCGTAGGGGTAGTGCTGCAGCGCCCCGGTCTCGGTACTTATCTTGCCCTGGCCTTTCTTGCCTTGGCCTTCCCAGTGAACGACGGCGGTCTTTTCGGTCATGATGTTGCTCCTGTTTCGGTATGGGTTGAGGGTGCGACGAATTGCGCGGCTCTGGTGCAAAATTTCAGATACACCAGACTGAGTTGACTCTATGAGATTCAGTTGGAATGGCGAAGCATCTGAAGAGCGTGACGGGAATTGTTCAAGGCAATCCCTTACTTCATCTTCTTGATTTTTCCTTCTACTTCTTTTACCCCTTCGCATAGCGCTTTTCTTCAGCGGGAACAAGTGCCGGTACAACTGCGTCGCTTCGTACTCTGCCGCCTTCATGAAACGAATTGCTCTGACGAGCTCCCACAGGCTCCTGAAGTAGCCGTTGGGCCAGACAGCTGCTCGCACTTTCCTACTGCAACTTCAATTTGATCATCAGCAAGCTTTCCCAATAAAGCACTGTTGCACAAACAGGTTCAAGCTTAATTGGGATGAATCTTCAAATTATTGTGTACTGCTTTTACAGCTTCTATTTTTGTCGCAAGCGCCGTGGCACGATCAGATTCTTTCTTACTACCAACAGTTCCGGTTAAATCGACAACGCCATTATCGGTACGAACACTGATGTCCCGCCCTTGGACCCATTTGTCATTGGCAAAACTGGCTTTTACTTTTGTGGTTATGGTCGCATCGTCAATATATTGACCGGTAGTATCGGTGGACGTATCCGCCGCAAAGGAGAAAGCCGGCATGAGTAGCGCTGCGGCCAAGAGAAAACCCCCAACAAATTTGATATTCATAGTAGCTCCTTTGTAAATTTCAATGATTAACGACCTTGATGTTTTTTTTCAGAAGTGTCGTAGTCGTTACACAACGCTCACAAGTGGATGATGGGGGGTTGGTCATGAATCCTTCTGTGCGTTGTCACACATAAGCAGGAACTGTCACTTATCCGTAAGTCACTTTTTGCGTTTGCGAGGCGGGGTGTTGCGGTTTTTCCCGGCTTTGTTCAACGAGATCGCTACGGCCTGCTTGACCGCTTTTTGTTTCGTCGCGGGGTGGCTGCTGCCTATCGATCCATCCTCTTCCCACTCATGCACCAGTGTCTTGATGTTGCTGCTGACGACCGTCTGGCTTGCACCTTTTTTTAGCGGCATGGCATTTTTCCAATCCGTAGCATTGCATTCAGAAAAGTTATGCCGTCTGAGCGGACGTGGCCTGCGAGTTGGCGTGTTGAGAAAATGGCCGCGTACAGCGGCCATTGTGGTTACGCCAATACTTCAAGGACGCTTGTTTGAATCCTTGATGACTTCTTTTGCATCGCCATAGGTTTTCTCGGCTTTCCCGGAAATTTGTTTGCCGAGGCCCTTGACCTGCTGCTCTTTGCTGCCGACCAGCTGTCCAGTTTTTTCCTGCACCTTGCCGGCGATGTCCTTTAATGATCCTTTGACTTGATTTTTGTTCATTTTCATACTCCTTCATTTGATAAGTTGTGCAGGCTATCCCTGCAGGAACTGAAGATTGAACTTCGCGTTGCCGCCGGTCTGTGTGGTAACGAACTTATAAACTATAAAATCAATTTTTCCGGCCTGAATCACCGGTGCGCCGTTGAGCGTGTCCGCCAAATGTGAATGCGTTCGATTTATAAGAAACGTTCAATCGAATTATCCAGACAAGACGTCCCTATGTACGCCAGCAGACAGAACGATTATTGAATATTTATTATTATTTGATTAATAGGGGCATGGATCAAAATGATTCAGGCAAGTTGATTCTCTGCTTCGATAATCTTATACCCGTCAATTCCATCATGGCTGGTGATGCCAAAGGTAATGAAGATGCCTATTAAAGCGGGTTCGCCGCTGCGGAATTTCCCTATCGTTTGCGTCGGCGGTTCGGCCGGTGGTCTCGACGCGTATATTCGGTTATTGCAAAATCTTCCGGCTGATATGGGCGTGGCCATCGTCATCGTGAATCACATCACAGAGATGCCTACCCACCTCCATGAGGTGCTTCCCCGCTTCACAACCATGCCGGTTGATCTGATTACGGATAGTTTGCTGATCGAACCTGACCATGTCTTTATCATTCCCGCAAACCGGGATTTGCACGTCCTCAATGGAGAGTTCCGTCTCAAGCCGATATCCAAGCCCCGCGGCTGGCCTGATGTAATCACGGTTTTCCTGCGTTCACTGACCCAATACTGGGACGGCAAGCTTATTGCAATAATTGTCTCGGGCTACGATGGCGACGGGGCAGCAGCAATGTGTGGCATCCAGGAGATTGGCGGCATTACCATCGCGCAGCAACTGAGTACGGCGAAACAGCCGGACATGCCCGAGAGCGCAATTGAAAGCGGGTGTATCGATTTTGTCCTGTCCCCGGAAGATATCGCTAAGGAAATTGTACGGATTGCGCGCGTTGAAGCCTAAGAGATGCGCACACTTGGTTGTACACCCGTTGCGTCAAATTTTGCAAATCACCTGCAACTAAAGATACCAGGGGCCCATCTGAAGATAGGCAAACCTGCTTTGCTGGCTTGAAAACCGCCGGTTTACACGACACGGTTGCTTCTCCGCCAACCCAATCAAAGGGTCCGACATGACAACCCCCCATCGAGCTCACCGTGCCGGCCCCTGGCTGCGCTGGGTCGCGCGTGGCGGGATCGTGGCGCAGGGGATGATCTACCTGCTGATCGGAGGCCTG
>DATKVR010000079.1:0-3169 GCA_035529955.1 Gallionella sp. | reverse complement strand
GATTTCAGCTTGTTGGCAATCGGCAGAAACAGCAGGTTTGCAAAGGCCACGCCGTAAACCGTCGCGACAAACGCGACGGCGATGCCGCTGCCCAGCTTGCTCGGGTCGCTGAGATTCTGCATGACATGCATCAGCCCCAATACGGCGCCGATAATTCCGATGGTGGGGGAATATCCGGCAGCCGCCTCCCATACCCGCGCGGACTGCCAGCGCAACTGCTCCCAGGAATGGATATCCACATCCATAATTTCGCGTATCTTTTCGCCGCTGTTGCTGTCGACCAGCAGTTCCATGCCCTTTCTCAGGAAGGGGTCGCTGATTTTACCCATCCTGCCCTCAAGCGCCAGGATGCCCTCCTTGCGCGCCAACGCACTAAATGCGACCAGCTGCCTGATCGATTCCTTGCCGGAAATTGGCGGCGTGACAAATGCCCAGCTTCCCATCTTGATCGCGGTAAAGAACACCTTGGCCGGGCATTGAATCATCACCGCACCCAGCGTGCCGCCGAATACGATCATGAAAGCCGAACTCTGGAGCAGAATGGAAAGATCGCTGCCCTGCAGCAACTGGCCGCTCATGACACCGGTCAGACCAATCACCAAGCCCAATAGCGTGAGTTTATCCATCAATAATCCGACATCCGGCTGCGCAACCGCGCAACAGCCTGGCTGTGCAACTGCGAAATCCGCGACTCGCTCACGCCCATCACTTCGCCGATTTCGCGAAGATTCATCCCCTGCTCGTAAATCATACCCATCATCATTCGCTCGCGTTCCGGCAAGCTCTCGATTGCTTTCACCAATTCCGACTTGAATCGCTCATTCTGCAGCAGCTCGACGGGATCGCCGGCGTTGCCGAACTCGGCGCGCTCGAAAAAATTATTTTCGTGATCATCATCCTGAAAATCTTCGTAATACACCAGCTGAGCGCCACGTGATTCCTGAAGCATGTGCTGGTATTCGGCAAGCGTAACGCCCAACTGTTCGGCGATCTCGGTTTCGTTCGGCGCCCTGCCCAGTTTCTGCTGCTGGTGACTGACTGCAGCCTCGATGCGGCGCATGTTGCGGCGCAAACTGCGCGGAAGCCAGTCGCTCGACCTCAACTCGTCCAGCATCGCTCCGCGGATACGCGCGGTGGCATAGGTTTCAAACTGCACACCATGAATCTCGTCATAGCGGGTTGCCGCATCAAGCAAACCCATCATTCCGGCCTGTATGATGTCATCGATTTGCACGCTGCCCGGGAGCCTGGTCATCATTTGATGTGCGATCCTCTGCACCAGCGGGGAATAAGCCCGCAGGCACGCTTCTTTGTCATTTAGTCCCGATGCATTGTACATATCTACAAGTTTACAGCGTGTGCCACATTCTTGCTGTGCTGAGGAACGGATTGAGTTACGTTCCCCATCAGGCTATGTATGGCTGTGCGCATTCCCCGGCCGGTTTCAATTTTCTGCATCGGGAGACGCAACAGGCCCTGAGCGATGTCACGGTACGAATTTGCCGAGATCGCGGCCGGATAAGCCTCGCTCACCGTGGTGCCGCACCGGGAAGCGCGCTTGAATCTGTCGTCGCGTGGAATGCATCCCAAATATTCCAGACGCACGGAAAGCTTGCGCAATGCCACTTTGGCCATGTTTTCAAACACCAGCTTCGCGGCTCGCTCGTCGGCAACCCGGTTAACCACGATCTCGAACTGCAGGCACGCACTCTCCAGCGCCAGTTTCTTTATCAATGCGTAGCTGTCGGTAATCCCGCTGACGGTGGCATCCATGACCACCAGCAAGGTAACGCCGGAAGCAAATCCCGATGACACGCCTGCCAATCCGGCCACTCCTGTTTCGCGGCTCATCAGCATCGGCCTGGCCATGGTCTGCTGGTAGCATTGCCTGAGGTCCGGCGATTGCATCAGCACCGGCATCGCCACTTCTACCAGCATGACATCTGTATTGTCGCCGACTTCGGCCAGCACCTCCCCCAGGCGCTGCTGCTCAAGGCGATTCATCTGCGCCAGGGAATTGATCGCGCGTGCGGCCGGCAAAACAGAAAATCCATGTTTGCTCAGCAGCGCTTGTCCGGACTTGCATTTTCGCTGCGCAATATCCAGCAGGTCATATCTGCCACGCAGCCCGAGTTGATCCGCAATGTTGTTTGATGAGTGATTTTCATCCAGTACCAGCACCGCCTTGCCCAACTTTGACAGCGCCGAGGCAAGATTGATGGTCGTGCTGGTGCGGCCAACACCGGCCTTTCCCGTCAGCAGCAACACCACTTGCGTGCGGTTGCGCACCAATAAACGCCTCAGGCCTTCTGCCTGGTCGACTCTGGCGTCAAAGCGCATAGGATGCATCCTTGCCTTTGCCAAATCCCCCATTATCCGGCACCCTGATGGCTGCACCGGAAGTACCGCTGGATCGGGCGTCAGCCGACAGGCCCCTTGCCTGCGTCATGAACGAGCCTTCCCCGGCCATCAATGCCGGAAACTCCATATCGCGCAAGGTAAACGAGTTTTTGCTTTCGGCAAGCTTGAACGCGCGGTGCAACATGTAGTCCAGATTGACAGGGTGCAAATCTTCCGGCACGCACTGGCCATTGGTCATGTAATGCATCACCAGCTGATGCCGAACCAGCACATCGAGCAGTGCGCCAAGATTGACCGCCTCATCAAGCTTGGTCGGTATACAGCCAATAACCATTTCGCTGTGATACCTGCTCACCACATCGTCCAGGGTATTTCCGTCGCTGGCAGCATTCAACAGCAGCAAACGCGGCACACCGACCGCATCGAACATTTCGCGCTGATCCCCGACCCGCTCGTCACGCTGGCCCATGCCTGCGGTATCGACCAGCACCAGATGCTTGTTGCGCAAAGCGGAAATCGTCAGCCGCAAATCTTCCGCGCCTTTTACAGCATGGACCTCCACGCCCAGTATTCTTCCGTATATCTTGAGTTGCTCGAAAGCCCCGATACGGTAGCTGTCTGTCGTCAGCAATGCCACCTTGTCCGCACCGTAACGCACCACCGCGCGCGCCGCCAGCTTGGCCGTGGTGGTGGTCTTTCCCACACCGGTCGGACCGATCAGCGCATACACACCGCCTTTGACAACGATGTCATCCTGTTCTGCCACCACCCGCAGGTTGCGCTTCAATACCTGGTTGATCCACGTCAC
>DATKVR010000078.1:0-7963 GCA_035529955.1 Gallionella sp. | reverse complement strand
GGTCACGTTGTTGTGGATTGCGCTGCTTTTGGTTTTCACCCTGTGGTTTTTGGCGATTCCCCGTGCCTGTGTTGCGTGGCCCGGCGTTTCGTCTTTGTCCCTGCGCATGGCGGGGCGGACGCGGAGCCTCGGCGGGAAGATTGGAAGGCGGCTCAAAGCTGTCTATGTCGACGACCGGGATATCGCGTTTGATCAATCGTTCGATATCCCTCAGGAACTGGGATTCTTCCTTGTCGACCAGCGAGATGGCCGCGCCGCTGCTGCCCGCTCGCCCGGTACGGCCGATGCGGTGCACATAATCTTCCGGCACATTCGGCAATTCGAAATTCACCACATGCGGCAGCTGGTCGATGTCCAGTCCGCGCGCGGCGATGTCGGTGGCGACCAGTACCGGCAGCGAGCCGTCCTTGAATTGCGCCAGGGCCTTGGTGCGTGCCGGCTGGCTTTTGTTGCCGTGTATCGCTGCCGCGGGGATGCCGTCCGCGATCAGCTTTTCAGTCAGCCGGTTTGCTCCGTGCTTGGTTCGGGTGAACACCAGCACCTGTTTCCAGTCATTGTGCTTGATCAGGTGTGAAAGCAAATGGCTCTTGAGACGTTGCGGTACCAGATGGACGCTTTGTGAAATCAATTCGACAGTGGAATTGCGGCGTGCCACTTCAACATAGCCGGGGTTATGCAGAAGCCCGTCGGAAAGCGCCTTGATCTCGTCCGAGAAGGTGGCCGAAAACAGCAGGTTCTGGCGCTGTTTGGGCAACAGCGCGAGGATTTTCTTGATGTCGCGGATAAAACCCATGTCCAGCATGCGGTCGGCTTCGTCCAGCACCAAGATTTCCACCCCGGATAGATCCAGCGTGTTTTGCCCGGCATGGTCGAGCAGCCGCCCGGGCGTGGCCACCAGAATGTCAACTTGCCCGCGCAATGCCTTGATCTGCGGGTTGATGTTCACGCCGCCGAACATCACCATGGATTTCAGCGACAGATATTTTCCGTAGGTTTGCACCGACTGTTCCACCTGTGCCGCGAGTTCGCGGGTGGGAACCATGATCAGGCAGCGCGGACGTCCGGATCGTTGGCTCGTGGCGGGGTTTGCGCTGAGAAGCTGCAGAATCGGAAGGGTGAAACCGGCCGTCTTGCCGGTGCCGGTTTGGGCGCCAGCCAGCAAATCCCCGCCGGCCAGTACCAGTGGGATTGCCTGGGCCTGCACCGGTGTGGGTTTAGTGTATCCCGCTTCGGCAATTGCGCGCATCAGGGGTTGTGCCAGGTTCAGGCTGGCGAAGGTGATTTCATTGTTTGGCAAAGCATGACTCCTGTGACAGCCTGCCGCTCACAAGAGCTGCACCAATCGAGGCTGGCTAATAAGAGATCGAAATGATCCGGCGTGAGAGAAAATCACCGCTGCGCTGATTGGTCGGGCGTGGGTGTCGCGCATTATACCTGCACTAAGCGTGCACAAGGGGCAGAAAATTCTGAATCGGCAAACAACTTGCCCGGCAAGCACAACAGTCCGTTTACTGCCGCCGATGCCTGAATGTGTCGTGCCCGGAAAACAAGGGGCCGGTTCGCCGCGATGAAATCGTAAAAATGTTGATGGCATTCCCAAGGGTTCAAGCGGGAAATGCAGGCGGCAACTGCGGCTAAACCGGTCCAGCGTTCCAAAAACCTCCCGCCATAGGCTGCCCAGCCCGGATTGCTCGGGTATAATGCGCACCTTTGTAAATTAACCGGCGGGAAGACATTATGCCTATTTATGCTTATGGCTGTTCAAGTTGCGGCTTGCAGAAAGATGTGATGCAAAAAATCAGCGATGCGCCGCTCAGTACTTGTCCTGAATGCGGCAAAGAAACTTTTAACAAACAACTGACTGCTGCTGGTTTCCAGCTGAAAGGCAGCGGCTATTACGTTACCGATTTCAAGAACGGAACCAAAAAACCTGATACGGGTAAACCTGAAGCCAAGACCGATTCAGTTACCGCGCCCGCAAGTGCAGCTCCACCCGCAGTGGCGAGTGGCGCTACTTAGCCCATGAAAAAATATTTCATCACCGGCCTGCTGGTCTGGGTTCCGCTCGGCATCACACTGTGGGTGCTGAATCTGACGATTGGAACGATGGATCAGCCGCTGCTGCTGCTGCCGGAGTCTATGCGCCCGGACAAGCTGTTGGGTGTGCACATTCCCGGCCTCGGCATCATCCTGACGCTGGCGGTGGTGGGTTTCACCGGTTTGCTGGTGCGCAACATGCTCGGACAGAAATTACTGGAACAGGTCGAAAAGGCGCTGCTGCACGTGCCCTTCGTGGGCAGCATCTACAAAGGCGTGAAACAGGTCAGCGATACGCTGCTGTCGGGCAGCGGGAACTCCTTTCGCAAGGTGCTGCTGGTGCGTTATCCCCATCCGCAGGCCTGGTCGCTGGCATTCCAGACCTCCGCGCCCGGAGAGGTGATCGGCAAACTGGACGAGGAATACGTTGCCGTGTTTATTCCCACTACGCCGAGTCCGGTGAACGGATTTTATTTCTTTGTGCGCAAAGCCGATACCATCGCGTTGGATATGACGGTGGACGTTGCATTGCGTTCCATCGTTTCGATGGGTGTGGCGGCAGATTCCGAAACTGGGAAGCATCCCGCCATCAGCCAACAAACACAAGCAGACCAACCCTAACATCTATTTCATAAAATCAGAATCATGCGAACACATTATTGCGGGCTGCTCAACACCGACCAACTGGATCAAACCGTCAGCCTGTGCGGCTGGGCTCATCGCCGCCGCGACCATGGCGGGGTGATTTTCATCGACCTGCGCGACCGTGAGGGCCTGGCGCAAGTCGTCTGCGATCCGGATCGTGCCGAGATGTTCAAGATCGCCGAATCGGTGCGCGGCGAATTCGTGCTGCGCATCACCGGCAAGGTGCGCCACCGTCCGGCGGGAACGACCAACGCCAATATCACCAGCGGCGAGATCGAGATCCTGTGCCACGAGATCGAGGTGCTGAATACCGCACTGACTCCGCCGTTCCAGCTGGACGACGAGAACCTGTCCGAAACGGTGCGCCTCACCCATCGCGTGATCGACCTGCGCCGCCCGCAGATGCAGAAGAACATGATGCTGCGCTACAAGGTGGCGATGGCATTCCGCCGCTTCCTCGACTCCCGCGGCTTCATCGACATCGAAACGCCTATGCTGACCAAGTCCACCCCGGAAGGTGCGCGCGATTACCTGGTGCCGTCGCGCGTGCACCCGGGCGAATTTTTTGCCCTGCCGCAATCGCCGCAGCTGTTCAAGCAGTTGTTGATGGTGGCGGGCTTTGACCGCTATTACCAGATCACCAAGTGCTTCCGCGACGAGGATCTGCGCGCCGATCGCCAGCCGGAATTCACCCAGGTGGATATCGAGACCTCCTTCCTGGACGAGACGCAGATCACTGCACTGATGGAAGAAATGATACGCACCGTATTCAAGGAAGCGCTCAACGAGGAGCTGCCCAACCCGTTCCCGCGCATGACCCATGCGGAGGCGATGGCGCGCTACGGTTCCGACAAGCCCGACCTGCGCGTGACGCTGGAGCTGACCGAGGTCACCGACGCGGTGAAGGATGTCGCGTTCAAGGTGTTCGCCGGCGTGGCGAATTCCGAAAACGGCCGTGTGGCAGCATTGCGTGTGCCGGGTGGTGCCGCGTTCACGCGTGGCGAGATTGACGAATACACCAAATTCGTCGGCATCTATGGCGCGAAGGGTCTGGCATACATCAAGGTCAACGACATTACCCAGCCCGGCGAAGCCGGCCTGCAGTCGCCCATCGTGAAGAACCTGCACGAGGGCGCGCTGAAGACCATCATCGAGCGCTGCGGCGCGCAGAATGGCGACATCATTTTCTTTGGTGCGGACAAGGAAAAGATCGTCAACGACGCGCTCGGTGCATTGCGCACCAGGATCGGCCACGACAAGGGATACACCAACGGCAAGGCATGGGAACCGTTGTGGGTGGTGGATTTCCCGATGTTCGAATACGACGACGAAGCCAAGCGCTGGAATGCCTGCCATCACCCGTTCACCGCGCCCAAGGACGAGCATCTGGCGATGCTGGAAAGCGATCCCGGGCATTGCCTGGCCAAGGCCTACGACCTCGCGCTGAACGGCTCGGAGATCGGCGGCGGTTCGGTGCGTATCCATCAGGAGAAGGTGCAATCCCAGGTGTTCCGCGCGCTCAATATCGGCGCGGAAGAAGCGCAGCTCAAGTTCGGCTTCCTGCTGGACGCGCTACAGTACGGTGCGCCGCCGCACGGCGGCCTGGCATTCGGGCTGGACCGCATCGTGACGATGATGACCGGCTCAGAATCAATCCGCGATGTGATCGCCTTCCCCAAAACCCAACGCGCGCAATGCCTGCTGACCCAGGCACCCAGCGCAGTGGATGAAAGGCAATTGCGCGATTTGCACATCCGCTTGCGCCAGCAAGTGCAAACTACGGCTGAAGTTGAAGTACCCGCAGGGGGTACGCCGGTGGGTACCCCGCAGCTGACCCCCGTAAAGGGGACGCCGCCAGACACTCGCCCGGGAGGCGGTCTTGGCGCAGGCCGCGACCCTTCCGCAGTAGCCAAGGAATAACAGTCGTGTCGCGTATGTTGCGTTTGAAATGGATAGTGCTGGCGGCGATGTTGTGGTTGCCTGCCGGTGCACAAGCGCATACGCACCATGCAGCGAAGGTCTGGACCGACATGACCACCATCAGCGCAGCCCAACTGCCCGCACAGGCGCGCACCACGCTACGCGCGATCAAAAGGGGTGGGCCGTTCGCATACCAGCGCGATGGCGTGGTATTCAACAACTACGAACATGCTTTGCCAGAACGCAGGCGTGGTTACTATCACGAGTACACCGTGAAAACGCCAGGCACGCATAACCGCGGCACAAGGCGCATCATCAGCGGAGCAACCGGTGAATATTTTTACACCGCAGATCATTACCAGACATTCAACCGGATCCGGGAGTAGCCATGGATACATTGGCACAACAACTGAGCAATCAGGAAGCGGCGGGTAGCTATACGCTGGATTGCACTACAGAAGCTTTGCGCGGCGCGGTTGAAACGGCCGGCTTTGCGCTGTTCGATACCGATCTGAAGGGCGTCAAGGGCAAGCAGAATTTGCTGGGTGTATTGGCTGCTGCAGCCAAATTTCCGCCCGGATATGGCGCGAACTGGGATGCGCTGGCCGATGCACTGTGCGATCTGTCGTGGCATCGGGCAAACGGATATGTACTGCTGTTGCGCGGTGCCAGCGACACGCTGGGTCTTTCCGCCAACGACAGGGAAATCGCGCTGGATATCTTTGCCGACACGGTGGTGTATTGGCGGCAGCGAAAAAAACCGTTCTGGATATTTTTTGCCTAAGGCATGAAGCAGGATAAACAGCCGGTCTCTGTGCTGGTGGTGATCTACACGGACCATCTGGACGTGCTGCTGCTGGAGCGCGCCGACCATCCAGGCTACTGGCAATCCGTCACCGGCAGCCGCGACGGCGATGAATTGCTGGCCGATACCGCAATACGGGAAGTGGGCGAAGAAACCGGTATTGATGCGCGGCGCTATAGTCTCAGCGACTGGCAGGAACAGAATGTCTACGAGATTTATCCGCACTGGCGGCACCGCTATGCGCCCGGCGTCACGCACAACACCGAGCATGTATTCGGACTGCAACTTCCCCGCCCGCTCGATATCCAACTTGCGCCGCGCGAACATTTGAATTACCGGTGGCTGGCGTGGCAGGATGCGGCCGATATGGTCTTTTCACCGAGCAATCGCGCCGCGATACTGGAATTGCCCCAGCGTATACAGACGAAATCGCGCCTTCAGAGGAAACCCCAATGAGTGAAAATGCCATCCCTTATGCCTATGAACACCCCGGATCGCCGACCGCGGTGGCGTGGGCGAAGGTGCCGCGCGAACCGGGCGCGGCAGAGAAGCCGGAGCTGATCGCGCGCATCAAGAAATTGTTGAAGCAACAGGATGCGGTGCTGGTCGCGCATTACTACGTGCATGCCGATCTGCAGGATCTCGCGGAGGCCACCGGCGGCATCGTTTCGGATTCGCTGGACATGGCCAATTTCGGCCACCGCCATCCGGCCAGCACCATCGTGGTCGCGGGCGTGCGCTTCATGGGCGAAACCGCCAAGATACTGAACCCGGAAAAGCGCGTGTTGATGCCGGACCTTGCGGCGGAGTGTTCGCTGGACCTCGGCTGCCCGGCGGATGAATTCAGCAAGTTCTGCGACGCGCACCCGGACCGCATCGTGGTGGTGTACGCCAACACCAGCGCGGCGGTGAAGGCGCGCGCCGACTGGATGGTGACCAGCTCGATCGCGCTGCCCGTGGTCAAGCATCTCCAGGAACAGGGCAAAAAAGTGCTGTGGGCTCCGGACCGCCACCTCGGCAACTACGTGCAGGAGCAGACCGGCGCGGACATGCTGCTGTGGCAGGGCTCGTGCATCGTGCACGACGAATACAAGGCCAAGGAACTGGTCGAACTGAAAGCCCAGCACCCGTACGCCAAAGTGCTGGTGCATCCCGAATCGCCGCGCTCGGTTATCCAGCTGGCGGACATGGTCGGCTCCACCACGCAACTGATCAAGGCCTCACAGAGTCTGGATGCGCGGGAATTCATCGTCGCCACCGACAACGGCATCCTGCACCAGATGCGCACGCTGTCGCCGCACAAGAATTTTCTCGAAGCGCCGACCTCCGGTGTCGGCGCGACCTGCAAGAGCTGTTCGCATTGCCCGTGGATGGCGATGAATGGGTTGTTGAATTTGGCGGAGGTGCTGGAATCCGGGCGCAATGAGATACACGTCGATCAGGCGATCATTCCGAGGGCGGTGCTGCCGATCCAGCGCATGCTGGCGTTTGCCAAGGAGATCGGGTTGCCGGCGAAGGGTATCGGCAACGCGTAGTTTTGTCAGGCCGCTCATACCATTCATACCAAATCGACTTCGCCGGGGGTTTGCCCGGCAGCCAAAGCAAAGGCGACCCCGGTTTGCCGCCCCTGCGGCTAGTCAGGCGGCTGCGGAACTCGCACGATCCGCAGCGCGGCCATGTGCACAAACATAACCAGCGACTTGTCTGGCGTAGTTTGCCAGCTTAGTCGAATGGCAGGTTGATTCATCAGTCCTCGCCGACATCCCCTGAACAGCTGCGCTGCTCGGCGGCGCACAGGGGAAGAAAACCAAAACCTAAAAATCGACCGGTTGAAATCGCAGTCAGAAAGCGGTCATAGAAATGGGCATTAATCAGTCGGTGTAACTGACTCTCATCGACCCGCAAGCGGCAAATGAATATCTAAATTAGCAGCCCAAAACTGGACATTCGGACTTCTTCCCACCCGCGTTTAGTTGTTATTTATATAGATATACATTTCAATTATTGTTGTGATATATTAAAAAATGTTCGTCTCGTAGTCTCTACGGGCGTACTTAGCGTCTCTCCAGACGTGTTTAGCATTCGGGGTAATTAAATTCATTAATTACCCTGTTTTTTTGATTCAGATTTATAAAGGGAGGAATGTAGGGTGAAAAAATCATTTACACTTTTGGTAGCTGCCGCTGGATTGTTGGCTTTGTCTGGAACAGCGAGTGCCTTCTCAACGGCGCCGTGCAAGGCTTGCCATGCGCTTGACCATGATGTTGTAGGACCCGCCTGGGATAGAGTTGCGAAGAAATATGGCAGCGCGGCAAATCTGGAAAAGGTTTTCAAGTCTGGTTTTAAGGTGGAAGATCGCAAAGTTGCAAGCACTGAGCCAAAATTCAAGGCACAGGCAGCCATTATGACAGGACAGTATAATGCCTTGATCAAGGGCCATGAAGATGAAGCGGCAAAAGCACTTTTTGCAGCTGTTAAGTCTGGCAAAATGTAAGCACTTCCAGTGCAGGTAGTTTTTAAAGGCGGCCTAAACGGCCGCCTTTTTAATTTTCGATC
>DATKVR010000077.1:0-6123 GCA_035529955.1 Gallionella sp. | reverse complement strand
GTGTCGGCGATCCTGGTCGGGGTGATGGTGGCCGTGGCGTTGTTGCCGCCGATGGTGACGTTCGGCCTGTTGCTCGGCGACGGAAAACTGAACTTGGCGATGGGCGCCTTGTCGCTGCTGGCAGCGAACCTGATCTGCATTAATCTTGCCGCGGTGGCGACCTTTATGGTGCAAGGCATTCATCCGGCGACATGGTGGGAGAAAGACCGGGCAAAAAAAGCCACACATATTGCTATCGCCTTGTGGGTGACATTGCTGGTACTGGTAGTCGGACTGATACTGCTGATGCGAAAAGGGTGAGCCCGGAATTTATCTGCAGCGCGGAAGTGGCTGGATCAAGCGTAGCGGTTTCGCGCGAGCGTGACATGAATCAAATGCTGCGAATTCGGGGGCAGGAGCACGACCATTGTTCATGCCAAGATATCTGCAGCATAGCAATGACAGGAGATAATAATTATGGACACCAGAGCTGACCAATCCAAGGCTCCCGAAGCCAAGCCGGATGCGAAGGACGACCTGAAATCTTTGCCACTCGAAGAAGTGGAGAAAAAACTGGGGTCGTCACCGGACGGCCTCACCCAAGCCGAGGCGGCAAAGCGTCTGACCCAGTATGGAACCAACGAGCTCGAAGAAAAGAAGACCAACCCGCTACTGAAATTTCTCAGCTATTTCTGGGGACCGATTCCGTGGATGATCGAAGCGGCGGTGATCCTGTCGGCGGTGGACCGGCACTGGCCAGACTTCGGCATCATCCTCACGCTGCTGGTGGCCAACGCGGTGGTCGGGTTCTGGGAAGAACATCAGGCGGGCAATGCCATCGAGGCGCTGAAGGCCAGGCTGGCGATCAAGACCCAGGTGAAACGTGATGGCAAGTGGACTAACCCGGCCGCGCGCGAGCTGGTGCCGGGCGATGTGATCCACCTGCGCCTGGGCGATATCGTGCCGGCAGATGCGCGCCTGCTTGCGGGTGACCCGCTGGAAGTGGACCAGTCGGCGTTGACGGGCGAATCCCTGCCTGCCGAGCGCAAGTCGGGCGAGGCGGTATATTCCGGTTCGATCGTCCGCACCGGTGAAATCGACGCGCTGGTATACGCCACGGGTTCGAACACCTACTTTGGCAAAACCGCGCAACTGGTGCAGGGCGTGCAGACCGCCAGCCACTTCCAGCGCGCGGTGCTGAAGATCGGCAATTATCTGATCATTCTCGCGGTGGCTCTGGTGACGGTGATTATTACCGTCGCGCTGTTCCGCGGCGATCCTATTCTCACCACCCTGCAGTTCGCGCTGGTGCTGACCGTGGCGGCGATCCCGGTGGCGATGCCGACCGTGCTGTCCGTGACCATGGCGGTAGGCGCGCGCCTGCTTGCAAAAATGGAGGCGATCGTGACACGGTTGGCGGCCATCGAGGAACTGGCCGGGGTGGACATCCTGTGCTCGGACAAGACCGGCACGCTGACCCAGAACAAGCTGACGCTGGGCGATCCGTTCGGCGTGAACGGCATCCCGGCCGACCAGGTTATTTTCAATGCCGCACTGGCATCGCGCGCGGACAACAAGGACACCATAGACCTGGCCGTGCTGGACGGACTGAAAAACAAGGATGCCTTGAATGGTTTTGAGGTAGTCCATTTCATGCCGTTCGATCCAGTGCACAAGCGCACCGAAGCCACGGTCAAGGAGCCGGATGGAAACCAGTTCAAGGTGACCAAGGGCGCGCCGCAGGTGATCCTGGAACTATCCGATAATGCCGATGAGGTGGTCTCCGCTGTTGACAAAGCCGTCAACGAATTTGCGTCACGCGGCTTCCGCTCGCTGGGCGTGGCGCGGGCCGACGGGGACGGCCCGTGGCGGTTTGTCGGCGTGTTGCCATTGTTCGATCCGCCGCGCGAGCAGGCCAGGGCGACCATCGCGACCGCCCGCCAGATGGGCGTGAGCGTCAAGATGGTCACCGGCGATGCGATCGCGATCGCGCGCGAAACTGCCAGCAAGCTCGGGTTGGGTACCAACATCCTCGATGCCAGCGGTTTCGGCGACACCAAACATCACGAGACGGCACAGTTGGCAGAGTCCATCGAGAAGGCGGACGGTTTCGCCCAGGTGTTCCCCGAACACAAGTTCCACATCATCGATGTGCTGCAGCAACGCGGCCACATCGTCGGCATGACCGGCGACGGGGTGAACGATGCCCCGGCGCTGAAGAAGGCCGATTGCGGCATCGCCGTTTCCGGCGCGACCGACGCGGCGCGCGCGGCGGCGGACATCGTGCTGATGACGCCCGGTCTGACGGTGATCATCGACGCGATCAAGGAGAGCCGGAAAATCTTCCAGCGCATGAACAGCTACGCGATCTATCGCATCACCGAGACGCTGCGCGTGCTGTTGTTCATGACGTTATCCATTCTGGCGTTCAACTTTTATCCCGTTACCGCGGTGATGATTGTGATGCTGGCATTGCTCAACGACGGGGCGATATTGTCCATCGCCTATGACAACGTGCATTACAAGGACAAGCCGGAGTCCTGGAACATGCATATGGTTCTTGGCGTTTCCACAGTGCTGGGTGTCATCGGGGTCGTCTCCGCTTTCGTTTTGTTCTATCTCGGCGAGCGCGTGTTCCATCTCGACCGCGCACACATCCAGACGCTGATGTATTTGAAGCTGTCGGTGGCGGGACATCTGACGATCTTCCTGACGCGCACGCGCGGCCCGTTCTGGTCGATACGCCCCGCGCGGATTTTGTGGGTGGCCGTACTCGGCACACAAATTATTGCTACGCTGATCGCGGTTTACGGGGTATTCATGACGCCGCTCGGCTGGGGTTGGGCGCTGTTCGTGTGGGGCTATGCGCTGCTGTGGTTCCTCGTGAACGACCGCGTGAAACTGTTCGCGTATCGTGTGTTCGATCCAACGGATGCGCCGCTATTGGAAAGGAAAAAGACCGATATGACAGCACTGATCGCCAGGCGCGCCTATGAAATCTATGAGCGACGAGGCCGCCGCGATGGCCGGGCAGACCGGGACTGGCTACAGGCAGAACGCGAAATTCGGAAAGATGGATCCACAAAATGAGCCGATACGAATCGCGCGGCAGGCTTTGCCGAGAGCATGCAAATTAAATTCAGCGCGTGTGACAGATCACGCGACCATGAATGATGGACGGAGATAACGCACCGAAATGGAATCCGAAACCGTTTTAATCATACTTTTCGTTGTGGCCACGGCCGTGGCGATTGCGGTGCAGCGCCTGGCCATTCCGTACACGGTGGCCCTGGTCTTGACCGGCCTCGTACTGGGACTTTTGCATGCCTTTGAAGCGCCGCATCTGACCAAGGCGCTGCTGTTCGGTATCTTTCTGCCGGGGCTGCTGTTCGATGCCGCGTTTCATATTGATATTAAACAATTCTGGCGAAACCGCCTCACTATTTCTGCGCTGGCGCTGCCGGGCGTTGCGGCAGCAATCGCACTGACCGCCCTGATATTGCCGCCTGTCGCCAACACCTTGCATTTCGTGCAGGGCTTCACTTGGAAACACGCACTGGTCTTTGGCGCGATCATTTCCGCCACCGACCCCATCGCCGTCGTCGCGATCTTCAGGAACCTGGGTGTCCCGAAACGCCTGACCATGCTGCTCGAAGGCGAGAGTCTGCTCAATGACGGTACTGCGATTGTTTTCTTCACGCTCAGCGTTGCGCTTGTGACAGGAACGGTGGTGACGCCCGGCGGGTTTGTCTTCGACTTTATCAAGATTGTCGGCTTCGGCGGTCTTATCGGGATGGGGGTCGGTCTGGCTGTTTCGCAAATCATCAGGCAAGTGGATGACCCGATGATCGAGATCACGCTGACGACGATTGCCGCATACGGTTCCTTCCTTGCTGCCGAGCACTTTCATTATTCCGGCGTGATTGCAACCGTGGCGGCCGGGATGTTCTGTGGAAACTATGTGGCGCGTGTCGGCATGTCGCCCTCGACCCGGATCGCCGTGGAGACGTTCTGGCAATACATCGCTTTCGCGCTGAACTCGATCGTCTTCCTGCTGATCGGCCTCGAAGTGAATTTCCAGACACTGATGGAT
The DNA here is from genome assembly GCA_035529955.1 of Gallionella sp. Taxonomy (GTDB): domain Bacteria; phylum Pseudomonadota; class Gammaproteobacteria; order Burkholderiales; family Gallionellaceae; genus Gallionella. The sequence continues at coordinate 2,051 of DATKVR010000077.1, read as the reverse complement.
TCCTGGCAGGCGATTCTGGTCGCCTATCTCGTGGTCACAGGGGGCAGGGCATTGATCATTTTCGGGGCATCCGCGCTGTTTCGCGGGACACGGGAGCGAATTCCCTGGGCGTGGAGCGCGATCCTGACCTGGGGCGGGTTGCGCGGTGCGTTGCCCATGGTGCTTGTGCTCAGTCTCCCGCGGGATTTTCCGCACCAGGAGTTGCTGGTCTCGATGACCTTCGGGGTCGTCATCCTTTCAATCCTGGTCCACGGGCTGACGATGTCACCCTTGCTGGGATGGTTGGGCATTGTGAGCGGGCATAAGGAGCACAAGGCTTACGAGTTGACGCGCGGCAAATTGCAGGCAGCCAATGCCGCGTTGCAGGAGATCGGCCAAATGTCGCATCTCTATAACACCAATCCGGAGGTGCTGGCCAGGCTCCGCAGCGAATATGAGCAAAAGGTTGAGCGCGATAGCGCAACACTGGTCGAGTTGCAACTCGACAGACAGCAACTTTTTGCCGAAGAATTACAACGGGCCAGGCGGCATCTGCAGTCGGTGGAAAAGGGTGCGGTGATTGACGCTTTTCAACGCGGACTTCTCAGTCAGGCCATCCAGGATCAGTTGCTTGCGGATATCGACGCGCAGTTGTTGCGTCTCGAATCCACGGAAACGGATGCCGCCGCTGAGCAAGATCCACCCGCAGAACGCGTCGATGGGCATACCCCGGTGGAAAAGCCGGGCGCGCAAGCAAAAGATGGGAAGTAGCAGTGGGTCGGACCGGCATCATCAACCGCCACTATTTACGGGGGAGCGCTGATCGTTCGGATTGATCCGGAGATTCGCAATTGGAAAGGGTAAGGGAATACAATGCGTGCCAGTGATGCATCCACGAAATGCGACTGCGAACATATCTCCAGAGAGAATATGAAAATCCCATCCAGCACCACGAATCAGGGCACGGTCGTCTCGGTGCGCGGCAGCGTTGTGGATATCCGTTTTGAAAAGCACCTGCCACCCATCCATACCCTGCTGCTTGCGGGGGAGGATGGCCGGATCGCGATCGAGGTCCTGTCACAGCTCGATGCGCACCTGGTGCGCGCGGTCGCGCTGACGCCGACGCAGGGGCTGGCGCGCGGCATGATCGTGGAAGACAGCGGCGGGCCGCTGAAAACGCCGGTGGGCAAGGCGATCCTGTCGCGCATGTTCGATGTGTTCGGCAAGGCCATCGACCGCATGCCGGCGCCGTCCGGAGTCGAATGGCGCAGCGTACACCGTGACCCGCCGCCGTTGGCGCGGCGTTCCACCAAGTCCGAGATATTCGAAACCGGCATCAAGGTGATCGATGTGCTGGCGCCGCTGGAACGCGGCGGCAAGGCGGGACTGTTCGGCGGCGCGGGCGTCGGCAAGACCGTGCTGCTCACCGAAATGATCCACAACATGGTCGGGCATCACGAAGGGGTGAGCATCTTCTGCGGCATAGGCGAGCGTTGCCGGGAAGGCGAGGAACTGTATCGCGAGATGCAGCAGGCCGGCGTGCTGCCCAACATGGTGATGGTGTTCGGCCAGATGAACGAACCGCCGGGCAGCCGGTTCCGTGTCGGCCATGCGGCACTGACCATGGCGGAATATTTTCGCGACGACGAGCACCGCGACGTGCTTTTGCTTATCGACAATATCTTCCGTTTCATCCAGGCAGGTTCCGAGATCTCCGGCATGATGGGGCAGATGCCCTCGCGCCTCGGCTACCAGCCGACCATGGGCACCGAATTGTCCGGGCTGGAGGAACGCATCGCCAACACCGATACCGGCGCGATCACCTCGATACAGGCGGTGTATGTGCCGGCCGACGATTTCACCGACCCGGCCGCGGTGCATACCTTCTCGCACCTGTCCGCTTCCATCGTGTTGTCGCGCAAGCGTGCCAGCGAAGGGCTTTATCCGGCCATCGACCCGCTGCAATCCAATTCCAAGATGGCCACGCCCGGCATCGTCGGGGACAGGCACTATGCGCTGGCACAGCAGATCAGGAGCACGCTCGCGCAATACGACGATCTCAAGGACATCAT
>DATKVR010000076.1:0-2494 GCA_035529955.1 Gallionella sp. | reverse complement strand
TTCGACTTCGGCGCGCAGGCCAGGTACAGGATCGCCTGCGCCAGCGCCAGCTCGCCTTCCGGCGAGCCAAGCCTCTCGTAGGTCAGCGCGGCGTCCTGTGCCAGTTGTATCGCGCGCGGATCGGCCAGGCCGATGTCTTCCCACGCCATGCGCACGATGCGCCGCGCCAGATAGCGCGGGTCCGCGCCGCCGTCCAGCATGCGCAGCAGCCAGTACAGCGCGGCGTCCGGATTGGAGCCGCGCACCGATTTGTGCAGCGCGGAGATCTGGTCGTAGAACGCCTCCCCGCCCTTGTCGAACCGGCGCAGGTTCTGCGCCAGCGTGGCATCGAGAAACGCCGGGGTGATCCGCGTGACCTTTGCCGTGCGCGCCGCGGTATCGATCTGCTCCAGGGCATTCAGCAAGCGGCGCGCATCGCCGTCCGCGTAACCGATGATGCGTTCGCGTGCATCCTCATCGAATTGCAAATTCGGCAAAGCGGCCTTGTGCGCGTGTTCGAACAATTCGCCGAGCTCCTCCGCCGACAGCGCGTGCAGCACATAAACCTGTGCCCGCGACAACAGCGCGTTGTTCACCTCGAACGACGGGTTCTCGGTGGTCGCACCGATGAAGGTCACCAGACCCTGTTCGACGAACGGCAGGAAGGCATCCTGTTGCGACTTGTTGAAGCGGTGCACTTCGTCGACGAACAGGATGGTGTGGCGGCCGCGCTGTTGCAGCACCTGCTGTGCCTGTGCGATGGCCTCGCGTATGTCTTTCACGCCGGACAGCACTGCCGACAGCGGCACGAACTCCGCATCGAACGCCGAAGCCATCAGCCGCGCCAGCGTGGTCTTGCCGACCCCGGGCGGACCCCACAGGATCATCGAATGCAGTTTTCCGGACTGGAATGCAAGGTGCAACGGCCGACCCGGACCCAGCAAATGGGATTGCCCGATCACTTCATCTATGGTTTTCGGGCGCAGCCGTTCCGCCAGCGGCGCGGCAGGCGGAGTGGCATCGAACAGGTTTCCTGTGCTCATAAATCCGGTCTGTGCTAATCACTCAGCACATCGGCACCCTTGGGCGGGATGAACTGGAACTGACTTTCCGGTATCTTCGGGTTGCGCAGCATCGCGGAAAAACGCAGCACCGTTTTATGTCCGTACATGTCGGTCAGCTCCATCACGACCAGTTCGGCTTGCGCGTTGAATCCCATCCGTATCGCGTCGAAACTGCTGTCCTGCCCTTTTCCTTTGGGTTTGGCTTGCAGCCACTCCAGGCCATCCCGGGTGCCGTTTTCCGTGAGCACAAAGCCGCGCTCGATCTCGTTGCTGCCGGAGAGCAGCGCGGCGGGACTGCTGCCCAGCGCTGCATTCAGTTTTCTGACCGTCACCTGGTTGAGATCGGCATCGTATAGCCAGAACTTGCTGCCATCCCCCACGATCAGCTGCTTGTATGGCTTCTGGTAAGTCCAGCGGAATTTGCCGGGACGCTGGAACTCCATGACGCCGGACGCGTTCTGGATCTGGTTGCCGTTCTGGTCCAGCACTACCTGGGTGAAATTCGCCCGTGCGGAATGGGTCGTGGCAATGAAGGTCTTCAGTTTGTCGATTGCGCCGGCATGGGCGGTTGCCACACACATGAACATTGACAGGCCGATAATGAATTTTTTTGACATGCTTTATTCCCGGGTTGGTGTAGGTGGAAGCGGTAACGGTAAACAAGCTTGTGCGCGGTTACCCGGCTCGCTTATCTGCTTGGCGCAATCACTTCCCTGTTGCCGTTGCTCTGCATCGGCGAAACGAGACCGGCCGCTTCCATCTGCTCGACCAGCCGCGCGGCGCGGTTGTAGCCGATGCGCAGGTGGCGCTGCACCAGCGAGATCGAGGCGCGACGATTCTTCAGCACGATTTCCACCGCCTGGTCATACAGCGGGTCGGCTTCGGCATCGAGGCTCGTCGACGCGCCGCCTTCTTCGGATGACTCTTCCAGTGAATCGAGGTCGATGATGTATTGCGGCTCGCCCTGCGTCTTCAGGTATTCGGCGATGCGGTGTACTTCCTGGTCGGAAACGAACGCGCCGTGCACGCGCTGCGGATAGCCGGTGCCCGGCGGCAGGTACAGCATATCGCCCTGGCCCAGCAGTGCTTCAGCGCCCATCTGGTCGAGGATGGTGCGCGAGTCGATCTTGCTCGACACCTGGAACGCCACGCGCGTCGGCACGTTGGCCTTGATCAGTCCGGTGATCACATCGACCGACGGGCGCTGCGTGGCCAGCACCAGATGGATGCCGGAAGCCCGCGCCTTCTGCGCCAGACGCGCGATCAGCTCCTCGACTTTCTTGCCCACCACCATCATCAGGTCGGCGAGCTCGTCGATGAACACCACGATAAGGTACATTTCTTCCAGAAGCTCGGGACTTTCCGGGGTCAGGGTGAACGGGTTGGTGTACGGCTGCTTGTTCTTTATACCCTCGCGTATCTTCTGGTTGTACCCCGCGATGTTGCGCACA
>DATKVR010000075.1:0-7873 GCA_035529955.1 Gallionella sp. | reverse complement strand
CTCGTCGTAAGTTTGGAAAACTTCTGCTCTACCATTGAGCTACACCCGCAGGCTTTCCTTTCAACGCAACGACCTAACAGCAATTGCCACAACGCCAGCCCAACTAACTACCCACAAAAATTCAAGCAAAACAGAATCATGCTGGTGGAGGGGGAAGGATTCGAACCTTCGAAGGCAGAACCGTCAGATTTACAGTCTGATCCCTTTGACCGCTCGGGAACCCCTCCAAACAGAACCCGCGATTATGCCGACCAGTAACATGGATGTCAAACTGAATTAGCTACCAAGATGAAGATAATGGTAAAAAAAATATGCGATTGGGTAGTTTTCACCGCTCGATACCCTGACTCACCTGCGTAAACTGACAATTTCGTACCAAATAATACGAAATTGCGGCCCGCGACCCTACCGTATAACTCATACCGTCCATTTCAAAACCCTGAAGTTTATTTGGTTAGGGAAATAAATAACTGGGGCAGACGTTCCGGTAATGATTCAACCCGATCAATGATGGTGTACTGCTTGCCAAAAATATCGGCGACGTATTCATCCGCCTTGGGATCAAGATTAATACAGTAAGTATAAATACCCTGTTGATCCAGCTCCTTGACCGCCTGACGCGCATCCTCTATCAGGATGCGCCCGTCCTTGCTGTCTATATCAGCCGGCTCCCCATCGGTGAGAATCAGCATCAATTTTTTATCTGCCTGCTGCTTCTCAAGATAATGCGAGGCATGGCGCATCGCCGCGCCCATGCGGGTTGAGTAACTGGCTTCCATCGCCGCAAGCCGGCCTTTTACCTCATCATCCCAATGCTCACTATATCCCTTGATATGCAAATAGCGCACATCGTGGCGCGTGTTCGAATAAAACCCTGCAATAGCGAACGGATCACCGAGTTTTTCAATTGCCCAGGCCAGCAACGAAACCGCTTCCTGGCTCAACTCCAGAATGGTCTGGTCACAGCCGGCCGCTTTTTCGTTGAGCGACTCGGACAAATCCAGCAGTATCATCACCGCGATGTTGCGCCCGTCGTTGCGATGGCTCATGTTGATACGCGGATCGGGTGTTGCGCCGCTCTTGTAATCGATCAGCGAACGCACCGCAATATCCAGATCCAGCTCACTGCCCTCCTCCTGGTAGCGGATCCGCACCTTGTCCTGGGGTTTGAGCAGATCCAGCATCTTTTTCAGTCGTTTTGCCAATCCCGCGTGCTTGGCCAACAGCCGATCAATATCTGCCGCGTTTCCTTGAGGATGCAGCGCCTCGTAGACACTCACCCAGTCCGGGCGATAACTATGGGTGTTGTAATCCCACTCATGATAATGGCGCGGGGGCAATCCTTTGGGCTCTTCGCCCGGTTCCATTTTGCGTTCTTCATCGAACGCTTCCTCCTCGTCCCCTTCCTCGATGAATTTCCACATATGACGATTGTCGTCACGATAATCGATCACCGTGTCCTTGAAGTGTGTTTTGGCCAGCTGGTCACTTTGACGACGTGTCTTCGCAACGAAAGAAATCGCCATATCGGCCATCTCCTGTGTGTTCGAATCGCTTTGCCGCAGAAAATCGTGAAAACGTTGCGCAAATTCAATGATATGAGGACTTTTATAAGGGTGATTGGGATCGAGAATGGCGCGCGACATCATGGTCAAACGATGACGCACACCGGACTCCTTTTCCGAATCACAGGCGTGCTCATCAGGAATGGGATGCAGCGCCATGAAAATGCGGCGCAAGCCCGGATATTCGCGCATCGCCAGATGTTCCACCCGGCTATCCTCAAAGAACTCTGTGGCCATGCGCTGAAAGGGACTGAAATTGTCGGCAAAAATCGCCGCGGTCCAGCGCCGATGGCCCACGATATGCGCGAGTGCGGCACGGTAGCGGTCGATGCCGGGTATGCCGCGCGCATCGCTGTAGACATCGGGTAGGCGTATGCCGAGCTTGTCGTAATACGGGATCGGCTGGCGCAACTCGTCGAAGCCGGTGGAATATGGAATCAACAAATCCCCGTCCCGCCACAAACCGCGCAAATACATATCCAGCTTGCGTTCGTTATCCACCAGCAGGGTGCCGTGTCGCTCGCGCTGCAACACTGCCAAGCTGTCCGAGGACTGCAGGCTGAAGTAATCGATTTGCCGGTCAGGATGGTCCTCGTAATACCTTACTCCGTAATCCACCCAGTTCTTCAGGCCGCCCAGGGAAAGCTGGGCTAGCAATACCGGTATCCGCTTGAACATTTCCGGGAGGCCGGGGCTTGGAAATGTTTGGTGGATGCCATGCACCGACCCGGTAGTGCGTTCCATCAGGTCAAGCGCGATGGCAAGGTAATCGCTTAACTGCTCGCGTGTTTGCAAGCGTCGGGCCGTAACCGGCAACGATTGCAGGAACGGGGTGATTGCCTTGCCGTTGGGGGATTTCCCCATCCGGCGGATAAATTCCATGATGCCCGGCAACGTATCTTCACCCAGCGTCCCGGCAACTGCCGGCCATTCCTCCAGAAAGATCAGGATAGGCTCTGCGCCGCGTCCCATCTTGCCGAGGAAGCGCGCATGCTCGATATAAGCATCGACCCCCTTGCTTGAGAGGGTCGCCAGCGCCTCACGCATACATTCCGGGAAGACCAGCTCGACGCGGGGAAATCCGCATTCAAGCCGCTCCCAGTATGTTTGCAGCTCCTCCGGTATCACTGCCGTTTCCATGGCCGGTTATCTGGTGACGTTACGCAAACACCGCATCAATGGCGTGATCCAGCGTATCGCGAATATCCGCATCGTCTGTTATCGGTCGCACCAAAGCCATACGGCATGCATCACGGGGCTCGACCCCACCCTTGATCAAGGTGGCTGCGTACACCAGCAAACGCGTGGAAATTCCCTCATCCAGGCCATGCCCTTTCAGGTTACGGGCCGTTGTACCGATCTTCACCAGCTTGGCTGACAAATCACTATCCATACCGGTCTCCTTGCAAAGAATTTCGGTCTCGACAGCGGCCTCTGGATAATCGAAATCAAACGCGGTAAAGCGCTGCTTGGTGGATTGCTTCAAGTCCTTCAGCAAACTCTGGTAACCCGGGTTATAGGAGATCACCAATTGAAAATCGGCATGCGCCTCGATCAGCTCTCCTTTCTTATCCAGCGGCAAGGTCCGCCTGTGGTCGGTCAGCGGATGGATTACCACCGTCGTGTCCTGGCGCGCCTCGACGATTTCGTCGAGGTAACAGATCGCCCCGATTCGAGCCGCCGTGGTCAATGGCCCATCCAGCCAGCGCGTACCGTTGGCATCCAGCAGATACCGCCCAACCAGATCACTGGCCGTCATGTCCTCGTTGCACGCGACGGTAATCAGCGGCTTGTTCAGTTTCCATGCCATATATTCGATGAAACGCGACTTGCCGCAGCCCGTCGGACCTTTCACCATTACCGGCAAGCGCGCAGCATAGGCTGCCTCGTACAACTTCACCTCCTTGCCCTGCGCCTGATAAAACGGTTCTTTACGGACTTTGTATTGATCAATACTGTTTTTAGTCATGGCCTGCTCCAATGAAAGTCGTGTAAAACGCATACGCCGAACGGCTGTGAATTCCGGATAAAAACGCCCCCAACAAGTGGGGGCGCATTTTGCATCGATACTGCCGGGGGCGGCTCAGTCAAAGCCAGGCATTGAGTCCAAATCTTCGTCCTCGCTGCCAGAACCGTTTCACAGCCGCAGCTACCGCCTGCGGCGGCAGGCATTGCTCCGTCCTCCACGATCTTACTTATGCACGCCCAACTTTTCGCGCCAGCCCGGATACAATTTGTCCGCATCCTTGGGAAAGGATTCGAATGCACGGGCAAACTCTTTGTGCGTTTTTGCATAATCGATGGGATCAGCGCCTTCCTTCCAGCAGTTATAGGCCTGACGCAGCGAGATTGCACCCGCTGCCGGAGAGTCAATATGGCCGTAAGAGCCGCCGCCAGCCGTGTTGATCACATTGCCGTGGCCCAGATTCTCGAAGAACCCCGGCAGACGCAACGCGTTCATACCGCCCGAGATAATCGGGGTGGTGGGCTTCATGCCCAGCCATTCCTGGTGATAGTAAGGACCATCGGCGGAATCGCGTTCGATCATGTAGGCGATGTTTCGGTCGTCCGCGCCACCTTCCATCTTGCCAAAACCCATCGTTCCAACGTGGATACCGGAAGCACCTTGCAGACGCGATATCTTGGCCAGCACGAACGCCGTGTAACCGCGCACAGCGGATGGCGAAGTAATCATGCCGTGACCGGCACGGTGATAGTGCAAATACTGCTGGGGATATTGACGGCGGGCAGTGGTGATCATGCCGGGGCCTCCGACAAAACCGTCAACCAGGAAGGCCAGCTTGTTTGCGTCCGGACCAAACACGCCCAGTGCAAAATCGGCACGTGCCAGCATTTCGTAATGGTCGTCGGCGGTAATATTCATCGAGAACAGTTTCGCATCGCCGGTTTCATCCATCGCACGCTTCATCGAATCGTAAACCAGCGGCAATACTTTTTTCAGCGGACAAAAAACCTGGTTGCCCTGCGGCTCGTCATTCTTGATGAAGTCGCCGCCAAGCCAGAATTGATACGCGGCTTTTGCGAATGGCTCGGGACGCAAACCCAGCTTGGGCTTGATAATGGTGCCGGAAATGTAGCCGCCGTCCTTGATCGGACGACCCAGAATACGCCACAAGTCGGAGATGTCCGTTGCCGGACCGTCAAACTGCATCAACATTTCAGGCGGAATAAAGAAATCCTGCATTTGTGCGTGCTTGATGTCGCCCATGCCCTGGTTGTTGCCGATCGCGCAGGTCAGGAAAGAAACAATCATCGCGCGGCCGTCCGTGATGTTGCGATCGAACAATACCGACGGGTAAGCGATCTTCATGACACCCTTTACCTCATCAATGAAGTAAACCAGCGCATCCACACCTTTGGTAAATTCGTCCGTGGTGGAAACTTCCACATTGGTGCCGGTTGAAGATTCAGCCGCGAAGTGGGCAGCCGCTTCCAGATAACCATGCCCCTCTGATGGGCGCATGTGGTAAGCCACCAAAATGTGCTTGCCATTCTTGATCAGATCCTCTTCTTTCAGACTCAGATCCGCATAACGATTTGATTGATCCATAGCTTCTTCTCCCCTATCTAATAAATAATTTTGATTGGCTTCGACTCGCAACGGACCGAACTATAAATCTGTGAAGATATAAGATAAAGTCAATTATTGTTATTACAACCATAAGCAAATCTTATAGTTTGATATAATTGCTCGGACTTGATTCCGGGATGCAAAACCATGTTCCATTTCACCCTTCGACAGTTGCAAGTATTTGAAAAAGTGGCGAATAATCTGAATTACTCGCGCGCCGCCGAAGAACTATACCTCTCACAACCGGCCGTGTCGATGCAGATCAAACAGCTGGAGGGACACATCGGTTTGCCGCTATTTGAGCAGATGGGGAAAAAGATTTTTTTGACCGAAGCCGGGCGCGAACTGCACCACTACGCCCGAAGCATTGCGCAACAACTTACCGAGATGGAAGCTGTTTTCGATGAAATGAAAGGGCTCGGGCATGGCAAACTGACCATTTCGGTGGTGAATACCGCCAACTATTTCACGCCCCAATTGCTGGCCAGATTCTGCCAGCGCTATCCCGAAATCAACGTGATCCTGCAAGTTGCCAACCGCGATGCGGTGCTTAAACAGCTGGCCGACAACAGCACCGACCTCGCCATCATGGGACAACCCCCGGAAGAACTGGACCTCATTGCCGAGTCGTTTCTGGACAATCCAATGGTGGTGATCGCGGCGCCAAGCAATCCGCTCACAAAAGTCAAACAGGTCAGGTTCGACCAACTCGCCGAGCAAACTTTTCTGTCGCGCGAACAGGGCTCGGGCACGCGCAGCGCAATGGAACGGATTTTCGAAAAGCACAAGATCCAGCCGCGCATCAGCATGGAAATGGAAACCAATGAAGCCATCAAACAGGCAGTTCAGGCCGGAATGGGGTTGGGCATCCTGTCGCTGCACAGCATCGAACTGGAACTGGAAACCAAGAGGCTGGCCATGCTCAATGTCGAACATTTTCCGTTGCTGCGCCACTGGTTCGTCGCGCATCGCAGCAACAAACGCCTTTCCAGCGCAGCGTTGGCATTCAAGGACTTCTTGCTGGTCGAGGCGAAAAAAATAATTGCAGCGCGCTGAAACGCCCCGCACTGCATTGTGGCTTCACTGCGATAGCCGGCACACTTACACCACTACAGTATCTGCGCAGCTTCTTCGAACGGCAGGCGCGGATTGCGCGGAAACAGCTTGGCATGGTCACCGTAGCCCAGATTGATCACGAAGTTGGATTTGACCTTGCCGTCGGGGAAGAACTCCTGGTCCACTTTGGCGTTGTCGAAACCGGACATCGGCCCGGCATCAAGTCCCAGCGCGCGCGCCGCGAGGATCAGATAGGCCCCCTGCAGCGTGCCATTGCGGAACGCAGTGGTGTCGATCAAGGGCTGGTTGCCGGCAAACCATGAACGCGCGTCAGCTTGCGGGAACAACTTGGGCAGCTTTTCATGGAACTCGGTGTCGTGCGCGATGATGGCGGTGACCGGTGCGGCACGGGTCTTGTCCAGGTTGCCCGGCGCCATCGCCGGCAGCAAACGCTCCTTGGCCGCCGCGCTGCGCACGAACACGATGCGCGCAGGACTTGAATTGGCACTGGTAGGCGCCCACTTCATCAAATCGTATATCTGGTGAATCAGCGTATCGCTGACCGGCTTGTCCAGCCACCCATTGTGAGTACGCGCATCACGAAAAATAAGATTCAGGCTTCGGTCGTCGAGTTGCATGGTTTTACTCCTTATTTGAATTAAACTAGTTTACATCACTCATAAGCCGGCGCCCAGAAAGTGGAAGGCGCAAATGGAACCGGCAGAAATAACAGATCAAGGAAACAGTAAAGATGGATTCATTAGTGGTTGCAGCAGTCTACAAGTTCGTGAAACTCGCCGATTGTGCGGCGATGCGTGCGCCGTTGCAGGCGCAGTGCGAAGCGCTGGGCATCACCGGCACGCTGCTGCTCGCTTCAGAAGGCATCAACGGCACGATCGCCGGCACACGTTCCGGCATAGACAATATATTGGCGTATCTGCGCAGCGACCCGCGCCTGGCGGACCTGCAGCACAAGGAATCCACCGCCGAACTCCCGCCGTTCTATCGCATGAAGGTCAAGATCAAAAAAGAGATCGTCACCATGGGCGTGCCGGGTATCGACCCCACCGAGCTAGTCGGCCGGTACGTCAAGCCGGAAGACTGGAACGCGCTGATCAGCGACCCCGACGTGCTGCTGGTGGACACGCGCAACGATTACGAGGTCCAGGTCGGCACGTTCAAAGGTGCGGTCGATCCGCGCATCACCACCTTCCGCGAATTTCCCGACTACGTGAAAAACAACTTCGATCCGGACAAGCAGCCGCGCATCGCGATGTTCTGCACCGGCGGCATACGCTGCGAAAAAGCCTCCTCCTACATGCTGCAGCAGGGCTTCCCGGAGGTTTATCACCTGCAGGGCGGGATACTGAAATATCTGGAGAACGTGCCGGAGGAACAAAGCCTGTGGCAAGGCGAGTGCTTCGTGTTCGACCAGCGCGTCGCGGTCGGGCAGGGACTGGCGCCGGGACACTACGAATTGTGCTACGGCTGCTCGCGCCCGATCACCTCCGAGGAAAAAGCCTCACCCAAATACCAGGCCGGCGTATCCTGCCCGAATTGCTATGACAGCCTCACGCCCGAAAAGCGCGCTGCTGCACTGGAGCGTCAAAAGCAGGTCGAGCTGGCCAGACAGCGCGGTGAAGCACATATCGGCAAACGG
>DATKVR010000074.1:0-16997 GCA_035529955.1 Gallionella sp. | reverse complement strand
GCCTGTTTGATGAGTGCAGCAACGACACTTTCTGTGTTTTTGTTTTCTAATTTCACCAGCATCACATATCGGGTGTGGCGTTCGACCAAGGTGGCAACATAACTATTGTTTGAACCACAGATTAAATCGCCTTCCCAATGTCACGGAACAGCCCTGTCCTCAACTGTTGCAGGCCGCTCACTGATGGAAATGGCATATGGTATCTTGCCTCGCCCATCTTCTAGCTGGCCCACATGAATTGGCTTTCGCATCGTACGTTCTGAGCGGAGGTATTGCAGCAACTCCTTCTTCAATACGCCACGGGCCTGTATGAACAAACTGCGATAGATCGTCTCGTGTGACACGTGCTTGCTCTCGTCTCCAGGATGTTCTCTCTTTAGCCAACCGGCTATCTGTTCCGGTGACCAGTTTACCCTGAGCTTGATTTCTATCGCACGTCTTAACCATGGGCTACCGGCAAGCTTGCAGTTTTTAGGTCGACAGGCTCTTTCCCATGCCCTTTTATGGGCCCGTGCGGCTCTATATTTGCCATCACCGCCATTTCGTTGAATCTCACGGCTGATGGTTGAGGGCGCACGACCCAGTCGAATCGCTATCGAACGCATGGATTCATCACTGGCGATCCCTCTTGATATCTCCTCTCTTTCAGAAAGCGATAGTGCAATACTTGAACGTATCCGCCTTACAGGACGTACTCCCCCGGCCGCAGAGAATATGCCCTGAATGGAGGAGTGGTTCCTATCATACAGTCGGGCGATCGCGTGTAAGGAGTCTCCTTTTTGCCACCGATCCCACATCACCGCCTTTTGTTCTTCAGTGTAATAAATCCGAGTTCTGTATCTCATGATCAACACCTCCTCTTAAATATTTTAAGATAAAGTGTTGCATCGACCGGTTGAGACCACCATTCCACTTCGGACGCTTATGCATCTAGATGCAATCGGCAGCTAAGGCCGAGCTGCTGTCCGATGATCTCCGGGGCTGAAAATCCACTTCGGCAGGAGTTACCCGCCATTCAAACCGGAGTATTTTTTGTGTTTGCCATGACTGCTATTGGCACATTGTGACTACTTCAAATCACATGCCCGTGGCACTTTTTAATGCTACTCCAGGCAATACAACCATCCCCCCCCAACCCAGCCACCCCCGCCAATAGAAAAGTTTTAATCGGGGGTTATGGCCACGCTTGGGATGGGCCGAAAAAATAGTTCAACAAACAGGCTGTTTTGAGCAGTTTCGGTCATGCAGGAAGTTAAAATACTATTAAGTGGTTGATAAAATAATCTGCTGCGGCACATAAAAAAATAATAATAATAAAGGACGAAAAATGAATGATTTTAATTTTCAGAACAAGGTAAAGATCGCTGTTACCAGAGCGGGTGGGCCTACAAAGGTGGCGTTGCAAATGGGTTGCTCGGGGAGCGCAGTGTTCACATGGATTCGTGATCAGCATATTCCGGATATCGATAAGGCTACCAAACTGGCATCGCTTTCTGGCATGGATGTGAGGGATTTACGGCCATGCAGATAAACGGCCCATCCTGTGGCGGCGATGCTGAAGAGTGGAGTGGGGCGCTGAGTGAACCATCCGGTGGTCAATCATCATTAAGCATGACCGTTCGATTTTGGGCAGCACCCAACTAAGCGGGTATAAAATCGGGTATCAATTTAATAAAAAATATAAAACAACATAATAAATATAAAGATAAAAGTTAATACGTTATTATTGCCCACAACCATCCCTCCGGTGTCGCCGAACCCAGCCAGTCTGATAAGTTGTTAACTGATGCGCTAAAGCAGGCTTTGAGCCTGGTGGACGTGCGAGTGCTGGATCACTTCGTGGTGGCGGTGGGTCAAACCCTGTCATTTGCCGAGAAGGGATTGATTTAACGGGCTATGCATACTTGCTTCGCCACTCGGCCGTAGATTCAGCCATTCTTAGGATCGATACATGGCTGACCTGAAACTATCTGGGCCATCTTTGCCGTCTCAATATTTATCCCGACCCGGTTATACGCGCAGTGGTGCGAAAAATGTGTGTTGCGTTGGCTCATTTATGCTCCTGAATGCGGGCTCTCGCTGTTTCTGTGCGATAACGTACGGAGTGCTCGATAACATTCGAATAGTGTGTCGTTCGGCAGGCAGGTTCGCCGTTTGTCATTTCCATACTTTTGGAGAGAATATATGGATAACCAATTAAATACCCAAGCATTGATTAATGTGCAACTTGATAAACTGCAAGAATTGCAAGCACAACAAAAAAACCTGAAGGAATTGCAGGCAGAATTGGAAAGGATCAATCTTAAAATCAAAAACAAGGATGCACTGTCGCCGGATGACGTCGCATATCTTGGCCAGCTCGGCTGGCTTGCCGCGTTGGCAGTAACGATAGCCAGCATTGCCGTGTTTTAGTTTAATACTGTTCTTTCCATGGTTTAAGCGAAACGCACCAAAATTGATGCATTGCACGATGGAGCGGATCGTTCAGCCCATCACTTGTTTACAGTGTCTTGGAGAAATAGAAAGCGTATATCGCTTGCCACACAGCTTGACATCAAGGTATAGGGTCGGTCAGATTTCATGGTCTTTGAGTAGATTATGTTTCATATAATTGGCACCTTTCAATAAGTCGAGGTTCTTGCTGAAATGGTATTATTCTTCCAACGCTACTGGTAAATCGGGTGAGAGGTAATGAGATTTTCAATATTGGCATATTGTCTGCTGCCGGCTTTGCTGCTGGCGGCCAGCGGGGCATACGCTCAGGATGCAAGTCTGATGCAGCGCCAGCATGCCGCAACGACAATACGCAAACCGGTTGCGATTGATACAAATCAAAAACTGCTGGACGATGCTGAGGCCTTGATGAAAGCCGGCAAGCCGGGCCTCGCCTATAAACTGCTTGAACCGTTCGAGTTTGACCGTTCAGGCGAGGTGCGCTTTGATTACCTGCTCGGGATAGCAGCCTTGGATAGCGGTAAACCGGATAGAGCCACGCTGGCCCTCGAGCGGGTGCTGGTGGAAGATCCTAACTATCCCGGCGCACGGCTGGATATGGCGCGTGCCTATTATCAACTCGGTGACATGCAGCGCGCAAAGATCGAGTTTGAAACAGTGCTTGCTGAAAATCCTTCAGATGAAGCGCGCGCCACCATCCAAAAATATCTGGATGACATTGCAGAACGGGAAAACGTCAAGAAAACCCGTATCAGCGGCTATGTCGATGGAACGGCGGGGCGTGATACCAACGTCAATAATGCTTCCGATTTTCCAAACAATATTATTACGCCTACACTGATTCCGAGCATTACGGAATTGTCCGACAATTATTTTGGAGTCGCCGCAGGCGGCGAAGTCAAGCACGACCTGAATGCCAATTTTCAGATATATGCGGGGGCGGATATAAGCAAGCGCAATTACATTTTGCAAAAGAATTTTGAATCGCTCAGTACCGAAGAACGTGCCGGCATGATCTACGGTACGGGAACTGACCATTACCGGATCGGCGTATCGGGAAGACAGAACACGCAGGGCGGGGCACAATATTACAATTCATCCGGGGTGAATGCAGAATGGCGCCATGCGCCTGATGCCACCAGGCAGGTCAGCCTGTTCGGGCAATATGTCCAGTATCGCTATGCCAATAGCGCCTTGCAGGCAAATGACATCGATCAAATCGTTGCCGGTGCCGGCATGCTGAATATGCTGGAAAATGGAAAATCCGCGCTGTCAGGCAGTTTGTATGTTGGAACCGAGAATGATGTGGGACCGGCAACATTGTTGAGACCGGCGGGCGGGCGGACAGATGGCGCGAAACACTTCCTTGGACTTCGCGCCGGGGGCCAGACCCTCGCGGGCACCAGTGTGAAACTGTTCTTCAGCGCAGGTGAGCAAGTCGGCTATTTCAGCGATGTCAATCCGCTGATTTCGAACCACCGTCTGGACCGTCTGGGTGACCTCACTGTTGGGATGAACTGGTATCTGGGCAATCTGTGGATGGTACGTCCACAATTGGTGCGTTATATCAATACGTCGAATGTCACCGCGTATTCCTATGACCGGAACGACTACTCGTTGACGATACGGCGCAATTTCAAATAGCCGGATTGGAGGAAGCGACATGAAAAACGGTCCGGCACTTTATCTGCATCGCGACGACCAACGGCATCCGCTGTAGCGACAACCGGAGATCACTGATTTATCGCCATTCGGTCCGGGCCAGCCCGCAATTGCGGGCTTTTTTCATGGTTGACGGCGATCAAATCCCCTTCGCCAGCATGGCCGCTTTGCCGATATAGGTTTGCGGCGACAGTTGCAGCAGGCGCTGCTTTTCCGGTTCGGGGATGTCCAGTGTGCTGATGAAGGCTTGCAGCGAGGCGCGGTTGATTCCATCCTTGCCGCGCGTCAATTCCTTGAGCTTGTCGTAGGCGTTCTCGATGTTGTAGCGACGCATCACGGTCTGGATCGGTTCCGCCATCACTTCCCAGCTTGCATCCAGGTCATCGCCGAGGCGGGCGGGATTGGCTTCCAGTTTGTTCAGCCCCTTCAGGCAGGACTCGTAAGCCAGCAGGGTATAGCCGAGTGCCACGCCCATGTTGCGCAATACCGTGGAATCGGTCAGGTCGCGCTGCCAGCGGGAAATGGGCAACTTCTCACTGAGGTGGCGCAACAGCGCATTGGCCAGGCCGAGGTTGCCTTCGGCATTCTCGAAGTCGATCGGGTTGACCTTGTGCGGCATGGTGGAGGAACCGACTTCGCCCTTGACCACCTTCTGCTTGAAATAGCCGAGCGATATGTAGCCCCAGATATCGCGGTTCAGGTCGACCAGGATGGTGTTGATGCGCGCATAGGCATCGAACAGTTCAGCCATGTAATCGTGCGGTTCGATCTGCGTGGTATACGGATTAAAAACGATGCCGCGTGCGCTGACAAAGCGTTGCGCGAATGCTTCCCAGTCAACGTCAGGACATGCCGCCAGATGGGCATTGTAGTTGCCCACCGCGCCGTTGATCTTGCCAAGTATCTCGGTGCCGGCCAGACGCTGTTCGGCGCGCTGCAACCGATACACCACATTGGCCATTTCCTTGCCCAGCGTGCTCGGCGTCGCAGTCTGGCCGTGGGTGCGGCACAGCATCGGCAGTTCGGCGTGCTGGTGGGCGATGCTCTTCAACCGAGTGATCAGCACGTTCAGCGTCGGCAGCATCACTGCATCGCGGGCAGTCTTGAGCATCAGCGCGTGGCTGAGGTTGTTGATGTCTTCGGAAGTGCAGGCGAAATGGATGAATTCGAGCACCCCGGCAGATTCCGGGTTGCCCGACAGTTTGTCGCGCAACCAGTATTCGACGGCTTTTACATCGTGGTTGGTGGTGGCCTCGATGGTCTTGATCGCAAGCGCATCCTGTTCGCAAAAATTTGCGTTCAGCGCATCCAGTTGCGCGACAGTCGCGGCGGAAAACGGCGCGATTTCGGCGATATCCGCCTGTGCGCTGAGCGCCTTGAGCCACTCGACTTCGATCAGCACGCGAAAGCGGATCAGGCCGAATTCGCTGAAATAAGCGCGCAACGCATCGACCTTGCCGTGATAGCGTCCATCCAGCGGGGACAGGGCGGTCAGTTTGGTGAGTGTGGTCATGATTAAGGGTACCTCTAAAAATCCAGATTTCATCCCAACTGGTGGAACTACTAGCCAATCCACTAAGTTGCCAAACAACAGCAAACAAGTGGCTGGTTATGCTGTGTTGCGAAAAACATTCCTTGCTTACATATCAATCATATGCGGCGCCGCGAAGTGGGGTAAGCAGGCAATCCGCATAGCGGATGCTCGCAAATTTTCTCCGCGCCTTGCATTTGGGCGAACTCTGAAATTTTAGAGCACCCTACAGAAGCGAAAACGCATTTTACGCGAATCAGGCTTGTCCTTGTTCGATGATCGCACCGCCGAGGCAAACGTCGCCGTCATAAACCACCACCGATTGCCCGGGCGTGACGGCCCATTGCGCTTCATCGAATGCGAATTCACAGGTGCTGCCCGAGAGGTGCGTGATGCGGCACGGCGCATCGGCCTGGCGATAGCGTGTCTTGGCCGCGTAAGGATGACCGACCGCCGGCGCGCTGCCGCTGATCCAGTGGCTGTCCAGCGCGGTCAAACGGTTGCTCAGCAAAGCGGGATGATCATGCCCCTGCACCACGATCAGACGATTGTTCACCATATCCTTGCCTGCAACGAACCACGGTTCGCCCGATGCTTCCCTGGCACCGCCGATGCCCAGCCCTTGGCGCTGTCCGATGGTATAGAACGACAGCCCGATATGCTGGCCGGCCGTCTTGCCATCCGGCGTGACCATCTCGCCCAACCGGGTGGGCAGATAGCGGTTCAGGAATTCACGGAACGGGCGCTCGCCGATGAAGCAGATACCGGTGCTGTCCTTTTTTGCGTGATTGGACAAGCCATGTTGCTCGGCAATGCTGCGCACCTGGGATTTCAACAGCTTGCCCAGCGGGAACATCGCATGGCTCAACTGCTTCTGGTCAAGGCGATGCAGGAAGTAGCTTTGATCCTTGCTGCCGTCGCTGGCCTTGAGCAACTGGAACAGTCCGTCCAACTCGCGCACCTGGGCGTAATGGCCGGTCGCGATGGTGTCCGCGCCCAGCTGTATGGCGTGGTCGAGAAATGCCTTGAACTTGATCTCGGCATTGCACAGGATGTCGGGATTGGGCGTGCGCCCGGCCTGGTATTCGCGCAGGAATTCGCTGAACACGCGTTCCTTGTATTCTTTCGAGAAATTCACCGCTTCAATCGGGATGCCGATGGTGTCCGCGACCGACACCGCGTCAATCAAATCCTGGCGCGACGAGCAATACTCCTCGTTGTCGTCATCCTCCCAGTTCTTCATGAACAGGCCGACCACGTCGTATCCCTGCTGCTTGAGCAGCAGGGCGGTGACGGAAGAGTCCACGCCGCCGGACATGCCAACCACGATACGCTTAGTCATAGTGGACCAGCAGGTCGAGGGGATAGCGCTTTCCTGCAATGTGATCTTCCACGCAGCGCAATATCAGCGGGCTGCGGTGGCGCGCTCGGCTGGCGCGAATTTGTTCGGGTGATAGCCATAGGGTTTGCATTATACCGTTGTCGAGCTTGCGGCCAGCCTCGTGTCCGGTGATTTTTCCGGTGAAGGCGAAACGCAGGTAGGTGGTATCCGCTTCACCCGAATGCCAGCGATAGATGCCGAGCAGGTGTTGCGGAACAAAGTGATAGGCCGATTCTTCGAGCGTTTCGCGTACCACCGCGGCGACTAGCGACTCATCAGCTTCGAGATGTCCGGCAGGCTGGTTGTAGCGTAAACCCTGCAAGGTTTCCTCTTCGACCAGCAGGAATTTTCCCTCGTGCTCAATCACGGCGGCGACAGTGACATTGGGTTTCCAGATCATTGTGTACCCTGAAAATAAAAAGGCAGGGTCTCCCCTGCCTTTGTTGAGCTTGCGCCGGTCTTACTTGGCAGCTGCTTCAGCTTTCTTTTCTTTCACTTCTTTTTTGGCTTTGTGTGCTTTTTTGGCTTTGTGTGCTTTTTTGGCTTTGTGCTCTTTCTTTTCAACCTTTTTGTGCTCTTTCTTCTCCATCTTCATTTCAGTCTTTGCTGGAGCAGCTGGAGCCATGGCGCCCTCGGCAGCAACTGCGGTGAAAGAAACGGTAGCGAATACAGCGGCGATCAGTAAGGATAACAGTTTGCTCATTGTGAACTCCAATTTATAGTAGATAAATAAACGTTTAAGACACTACTGTGTCAGGGCATATAACGCATCGAAGATTTATTCGGTTGACACCATGGAACGACATAATTGATGGAACGACGCGAATCCTCGGATGTAGGATTAAAATTAAGCGCTGTTTTGCAAGGGATATAAGGGATATCGGAAACGATAACCGCACATTCCTGAACGATAAAATGACGATTATTGGTGCCGGGGGGAGGGGGCTCGAACCATCCTACCATTTCAGGCACCGGATGCATATCTGTCGCTATACAACGGCAATGCATTACACATCATGTGGTCGCTGATTGCTGGCTGGGCAAGGCAATCAGGGGGTAAGCAAAAGAACCGCTTTCCATTTTCGCTGGTGTGTAATGCAGGAATGGACTTGTTTGGAATCAGAAAGTTACCCCACGCTAATGGAACTCAAGAGGAAAAAGTGTCTCATTTTGGGAACAAAAGTTCGAAGCGCGCCATGTCCTTCTGAGTCAGGTTCCTGCATCTTTGCTAACTGGCCGTCTGTACACTATCGGCTAGGCCGAGTTGGAGGTTCGTTGCTGTTTACGCTGGAATAAATTCACAACATCAGCATTCGACCTGGTACCAGCTCAATAATAATCAATACGGGTCGGGCTAAAATTTTGAAGAAACCATCACACCAAAACCGCTGTCCGGACTTCCGTCAGAATATCCCTTGAGTACATAGCCACTGATATTCAAGTGCTCGTCGAGCTTATGGTTGATATAGGCCGACAGTTCCCGTTGATCTGCTCCTATTGCTGAAGGTTTCTGCGCCAACCGCATAATCAGGCCGCCGTTGGTCTGATCAGTAAATTTATAATCGCCACCAAGTGATCCATAAACCACATTATTCACGTCAACTCCAGCAGGACTACCCAGAATCTCATAGCCCAGCGCAGCCATCGGGGTGAATCTATCGAAGCTTTGATATACATCCACCTGAACCGCATAGTCATTTTGACCCGTACCCAGTGACGTGCTTGCAGTTCCGAACTTGATCTTTCCGGTCAAATCTACGCCAGGGTTGCCTTCACTTTCTGTATAAACATTGTAAGTGGCTGCCGCAACAATATCACCCAGGCCGGAATGAGTCGTGCTTTTGGTACTTTTAGTAGTGGTAGCGGCCTTGATACGCATGCCATTGGGTAACACATCCCCAGGCCCGGAGATTCGGACGTATGGGACAGTCAGTTTGAATGCCCAAAGACCAGTTTTGTAAATACCGACAACCGGGATTGAGAGGATGTCTGTGGTGTTGGCCGATCCGTATTTACCGGAGCTGTAGTCAAATCCGGTAGCCAAAACGGTACTGTCTCCCTCAACAGCCCAAGCTGTGGCGTTTCCCAAAACGCCGATCACGAAAATCACCCGTAGTATCTTGTTCATATTGTGATCCCCTTTTTCATGAAATTACTCTACACAGGGCAGTTTGCGACGAGTATTGGCTCGCCGCAAACTGTCTAATTAAAGGACAATTGTCACTCTCTAGGTAAACTGTCTACCTGGATTTGATTCATTCGGCTCAACATTTACCCAGCGCGCTCAGCGCCCCATACCACCGCCAGGTCCCATACCGCCACCAGGCCCCATACCACCGCCAGGTCCCATACCACCTCTTGCCGGTGGCATGTCAGGAATGGTCACGCCGCGTTCCTTGGCGCGCTCCTGCATACGTTTATGGTGCTCCGCACGAATTTGTTCCCGTTCCTGGGCAGTTTTTGCGGAACGCATCTGATTTCTGTATTGGTTGCGCTCGGTTTGAGTCATCAACTGGCTGCCGTAGACCTGGTCCCGGTCTTGATCCTGGATACGATCCCGATCCTGGGTCTGGTCCGGAATTTGATCCTTGGTTTGATCTTGCAGGCGTGTTTGATCCTGGTCCTGATCCGCTGCCAACGCCAAGCCGGTAGAAAATACCAATGCGCCTGTCAAGGCAGTCATCGTCAAAGTTTTTTTAAACATGATGGTCTCCTGTAATTCGGGTTGTAAAGTTGCTTCAGTGCGATCAAAACAACCCACTATTTGACCGCCCTTGAAAAATATTTCAACAGCAAACTACCATTGTTTCCGCCAAGCTACTCTGTCGGTGGAATATCGTTGAGTGCGGACACATGCGTTGCATAAATGCCGGCCCAGCTTTCCCCTGCGGGGTTGATGGACGACATGGTCATCGTCACCCAGCCGTTCCGAAACGCCTCGCGCTCGATTCCGACCGACGATACCGTTGAATCGGCCGGAGCGTTCGGGTCCAGCTTCGCTACCAGATTACCCACCTCGATTGCGGGCACGACATCGCTGAGCGCTCCCTTTGCGTAACCGACAGCGTAGATTCCGCTGCTCGGTACAGTAACTTCGGGAATCGGAGACCTGCTGCCCTTGAAGATCACCCCGCGCGTTCCGTCAACAGCAGCAAAGGCGGAGGAACGCCAGCGTGGCGGTTCCCCGTCGCTGTCATCGGGAGAATTGCCTGTCCCGGGCGGCCGTCCCGAGTAAACCCAATAGAGAAAATCCTCAAACGCTTCCCCAGTGCCAGAACGGGCGACCATCAATGTCTTTCCGCTCACGGTGTCGTGGAGGAAGATGCCCTGGTTGACCGGCACAGACACCCTCGTGATAAATCCTGGAAGTGGCGCAGTTTTCTTACAATACGCAATGCGATCCTTGTTGCCGTCGCTTGGACATACCAAATCAATACTCCGTGTGTCCGCCCCCCATGCACCCCAGAACGCGACATAACGCCCGTCATAGGCGAGTCCTTCGCCGAATGTTGTGAAGGTCGAACCGTCCGCGAGCGGAACACCCATCCGGTCCGGTACAGGATCGCCGATCTGAGCGATGGCTGTAAGAGACGGGGCGGTAAACGGTGGCCTTTCGACCATAGGCGCAACGTAAATACCGCCCTTGGTCGGGTTGTTCTCGTTGTCGAGCCCGGTAAACACGATCTTGCCGGCCGCCGCACTTGGTGGTGCCGTCGAACCAAAGGGAACGGTTTGTCCCGGAATCATCGTGTTGCTGTCCGCAATCAGAATGACCCGACTCGAAGGCACGGAAATATCCCTGAAATAGACGCCGGTTTTCCCGACAGGTTGAACACCACTTCCCGCCACTATCTCCTCAACCGTGAAGTTGCCCTTGAACGCGATGTACTTGCCGCTGCTCATCGTCGGCGAACCGGGAAACACGTCGAATTTCGTTCCGGACGGCGCGCCGGGAACCTGGAAATAGGAGAAATTCGGCACGTTGCCGAGGGTATCGACACCGGTGGTCAACGGGCCATTCATCCAGGTGAAAATCCCCGTGGTTCCGCCCCGGGTCTCGGTTCCGGTAGCCGGGTCGACATAGGTCCAGACTGGCGGTGAGTTCCCGCGTGTTGCAATCAGCGGGGAGGAGATGTCAATCCGCGGGATGGATGGGGTCTCATTAAAGACGGCCGGCGCGGGCGCTCCCGTTACCGGGTCTACCTGGTTGTTGGGCGCTGGAACAGGCATCGTGGTGTCAACGACCGTCTGCAAAGCAGGCGACGTGCAAAGGTCAACAGCCCATACGCCCCGATGGGGTTCTCCACCCCCGGCGCCTCCAGCGGCCTTGGCGCGTGCCCGGAACACAACTTCACCGTTACTGTTCACCGAAGGCTGGTTGTAACTGAAGAAATGCTTGTCGGTAGCATCCGGCGGCGTGTAGGTATTATTCACGACTGTCACCCACTTGCCGGTCGCGCTATTGATCGCGCTGGCGCATCCGCTTGCGATAACAGGTGGAGTTGCACCGTTGGGGATATTGATTCCGTTCCCGCCACCGCAGGTAACCAGCAAGACGGCACCGATCGATGCAATGGCAACATATAGCGTACGCCTCGCGAGCCCTCTGCCAACCGGCATGCCGGTCCTCGCACCATTCCAACTGCTTAAGGTAAACATGACAAACTCCCAATTGGATATTGCTGATCCCAGATCATTTCTTTTGTACCTTTGTGCTGGGACTAATCAAGATCAGATGTTCCTGCGGACTAAGCCAGCGACAGCCGTTACGGCTTGGAGGAAGCCGGGAAGCTCCCCCAGGCCGGTGGCCGTTTAGTTGACTACGACGTCGATGTAAACCTCCGTGGGACTCACGATGACTCCGTTGGTTGTTGTAGTGATGTTTGTGTTATTGGAAGCCGGCGGCACCGTGGTTCCCGTGAGAGTAAGGGCGGCAGCTTGGGCAGCCGAGTTGTCGGGATCGAGCGAGAACGTGATCCGCCACGTGCCGGCTATGGTCGGAATCGCAGTAGTCGGGCTCAGGTTCTTCAAGTTCCAGACAAAGCCGTAGGTGAAGTTGCCCGAAACACTGACCTCGCCGGCCAGGAAGCCCGGCCCGTCACCACTCCACAGGGGTTGACTCAACAGCACCGGGTCGGTGGCACCATCCATTTTCTGGATCGTCAGGCGGGCGTTCGATGCGAACACGAACGGATTTATATTGCCGTAAGTCGTTCCATCCGTACCCTGAATCTCGTTTGCCTGGGCTCCATACAGGGATGTCATCGCATAGGATGTCATGGCTGCACTCGGGTCCAACGCCTCGGTGAGCACCATCTCGATCCGAACCACCGAACTCGTAGTCAGGCTCTGGCTGACCAGGTTATCGCCCCACGTGGCGGTGACATTCACCGCAGAGGCTGCGCCTAATGCCCACTCTCCCTGCCAGGTGCTGGCCGACTGCTGCGGGTAATAGGTCACATTGTTTTTTATAAAAGCCGTGGTCGGGTCAAGATACGGCAGTATTGTCGCCGCCGGCAATACCTGCGTGCTGAGCGGACGCAGTCCCGTACTGGTATTGGCCACAGCGGAGGCCGCATTGGTCGTCCAGACGCTGGTGCTGGGGATACCGCTGCCGGCTATGCCGATATCGTCGGCAAAGATCAGTGCTGCCGAGAAGTTGTTGCCGAAGCCGACCGCGTCTCCGGTCGGTGTAGCACTGAGTTGCGTGGTAGGCGTTTCTCCGCCTGCATTCTTCGCGCTGACATTCCAGTAGGTGAGGGCGTGAGTCAGGCCGGCATCGTCTATGAACGTGTATGTTGTCTGGCCTGCGACCGCTGGGATCGAAATGATATGATTAGCCGGATCGTAAGCTGGTGATGTTGTGCTGCGGTACACCTCGTAGCTGGCCGGAGCCCCGCCCGTCGTCGGCGGTGACCAGGTCAGGGTCTCTGACATGAGCCCTGACTGGGTCGCGGCTATCGTAAAGCCCGTCGGCGCTCCGGGCGCAGCAACGGTTGGTGTTACAGGAGCAACGGTTCCACCCCCACCCCCCCCACTGCAGCCGCTCACTGCAAAGGCGATGACCACAGATACCATAAACGCGGCTGCAAATTTCAGAATATGCGGCCATCTGTTTGGGCTTGTGTCAAAATATACAAGATCATTAAAAGATTCAGAACGAGTAATGTTGCTCATGATATTTCTCCATAAATACTTAAATATTAGGGTGCTCTTATAGATATATACAATTTGTAACAATTTAATCATTTCAAATACTGTTTGCAAGTACGTGCGAATACCTATAACAAAAAATATCGTTATATATCATACTGTTGAAATAAATAAGCTGATTCTGGATTGGCAGTCAGGGCTAAAGTCCCCAGCCATTTTGGATGTTGTAATATCGGTTGGAGCTGGGATTGGATTGCGGTTTCAACCGGTCGATGCAAAGCAGCAATTCAAATGCTGACCGTTCGCTTATGACGCACGACGGAAATCAAATTCGATAATTGCTTGCAAGGATGCGGAAGTGGGTGCGTTCGGAAGAATTCTTCAGGGCTTGTTCCACGAAACCACATTTCAGTTTCGTGCTTATGCGCACAAATGGGGGTAAGCAGAAGTCGGATCTAGCCTGCAGGGATATGACTCCAGCTGGTGGTTACCGTCAAGATTGGAATTGATGCTGGAACTTAAGACCGTCTGAGTGGCGGGATTTTTATGTCTGCAGAACTGGTAAAACTTTAACTGTTCTGCTTGCTATATTATATGCAGGCAGGGTAATTTTCAGACTGTTCAGTTGAAGCGCTGTGTATCTTGATTCTATTGGTGCCGGGGGAGGGACTCGAACCCTCACACCATTTCTGGCACCGGATTTTGAGTCCGTCAAAATAGTCCTTTATCCAGTTTGACCATCCTGTTGTAAGCATGATGAACCTTGATATATTGCGGGTTCCGTGTACTATTTAGTCCGTTGCTTCTGGATTGAGTTTTATCCAGCCTGCTTACAATATGCTTACAACTGAAATCAACGGATTTTCTGGAGCCGCCATGAAATTGATCATACCAGATGTGGATGCGTTACCCAAAAAACAGAATATCAAACTTACGAAATTGAAAGTTGAGGGTTTGCCCATTCCAGCCGAGGGACAATCCCTGCACTGGGATAACGAATTGCGTGGTTTCGGCGTGCGGGTGACACCGACGGGCAAGCGAACCTATATCGTGCAGGGGCGCAGTAATGGCAAGTCATTCAGAGAAACGCTGGGCACGCATGGTGTGTTGACCGTGGATGAGGCACGCAGGAAGGCGAGGGCGAAGCTGGTCGGTTACGATGAAGGGGTTAACCCGCAAATCGAAAAGAAACAGGCCAGAGCGGCTGCGGTCACGTTGCTGGAAGTCGCGGAGGATTATACCGAAAACCGACGCACCGCAAAAGGCGGCAAGCTCACCCCAAAGACCGTGTCCGACATTCTGCGGCACGTCCAATATAATTTTGCAGACTGGGCGGACAGTCCTATCGTGGGCATCACTGGCGAAATGTGCCGCGACCGTTTCGAGAAAATATCCAGGCGCAGCCCGGCGCAGGCCAACCAGGCCTTTCGCGTCTTGCGCGCATTGCTGAATTTTGCCAACGATGAAGAAAACCCGCGGTTTAATCCGGCAACCATACTCAGCAAGAAGAAGCTATGGAACGCGAACAAAACGAAATCAAACTATATCCCGCTGGACAAGGCCGGACTTGTTTGGAACATGCTCATTGAACGCAGCGTTGATGAAACGCTCTTGCCGGTCGGACGCACGGGCGCGGATATCGTCATTTTTCTGTTGCTGACCGGCGCACGGTGGAGCGAAGCCGCTGAACTGCGCTGGGACGATGTGAACCTGCAAAACGGAAGCTGGCACATCGCCGATCCGAAAAATCATCTGCCTATCACGCTGCCATTGTCCGCACCCGTGTGCGCCATGCTTGCCGCAAGGGAACGCATTGAAGGCAATGACCATGTATTTCCGGCGCGTGGAAAAGTGGGGCATATAAGCAGGACGCACGACACCATGATGGAAGTATCCAGGCTGGCTGGATTGCATATCAGCCCTCATGATTTGAGAAGGTCATTTATCGCAATCGGTATCAGAAACAAAATCGAACTGTGGAAATTGAAGCTGCTGACCAATCACGTTTCAAAAGGTGACGTGACGATTGACCATTACACCGAGACCTCTGACCTGCGCTACCTGTTAGCCGATGCAGAAAAAATCGCCACATGGGTAGCCGAGCAAGGCGCAATTGCTGCCGCTGGTAATGTGGTGCAACTCAGAGGCGCTGCTTGATTATTTACTGACTACGGTTAACCGGCTCCTTGCATATTTCCAAGGCGAGTAAAGTCGTAGTAACCATGAAAATTATTTTGGACGTAAGGTAGGTTAAATAAAATCGATCAGAACGAATTTTATCAAGTCCCTTATATCTGATGTTCACAAATTGTGGAGTGCCTCTAAATGCGTTTCCCTGATCTAGATGAATTGATACCCCGTTTGGAAAAACTTGGTGAGCCGGTTGTTCGAAGAATGCAGAGGTATGCCCAGTTCGAAGCGTATGAAACGGAAGCAGTGCAAACTTGGCTTGCTTCTCTGGAAGAGGAGCGAAAGTCGCTGGTTAGCCGGGCTAAAGTGCAGGAATTGCATGTACGTCAGGCTGCAGCGGACTCTGTCCAAGCTGCAAACAAAAGAAAGGACATAAAGCTTGAGCGCGGTTGTCGCCGGCTAATACGGGACAATTGGCCCGACATAAGCAATTTGTATAGCAAAGATGCAGATGGCCATCAAGTACTTGTTATGCTGAATCGAAAGATGGAAGAAGGTAAAACAAGGCCTAGTCTAAAAACTGTTCAAAACTGCTTGATCGAGCTTCGCAAAGAAAATTTACTTAACTGATTTCCCTCAAACGCTCCCGGAATTATTCCCGGGACGCTCCCGGCTGTTTCCTATATTCCCGAATTAGATAAACAGCATTGATTTCCAATTATGGTGTGCTCTGGATCATTCAACGGAGCACACCATGGACAGCAAAGCACTTGTCTCAACTAACGAGGCTGCTAAATATTTAGGTAATCTCAAGCCGAACACCCTCGAAGGCTGGCGTGTCCGTGGATACGGGCCGCGCTATATCAAAGTTGGCAGGTTGGTTCGTTATGCTCTCGCCGACCTCGACACCTACATCGAATCACAGACACGCAGCTCCACTTCTCAAGCGGGGGGCAGGTCATGACACCCAAAAAGACAATCGCCGATCAGGCCAAATCAGCAGGCTGCACTTCTCTTGGTAATAAGGCGAAA
Organism: Gallionella sp.; assembly: GCA_035529955.1. Lineage (GTDB taxonomy): Bacteria > Pseudomonadota > Gammaproteobacteria > Burkholderiales > Gallionellaceae > Gallionella. Next base: position 654 of record DATKVR010000074.1, on the reverse strand, counting down.
TCAATACACAGCAAAAGGCCCAAAGCCAAAGCATATGGACTGGATGAATTCACTAAATCGAAAGCATCTCGCTTGGGCATGCAACGAACAGCAGCTGATTTGCTGTTCGAACCCAACAGCGGCAAGAAACAGAAATTCAGGGTGTGCCATTGTGGCCGCTCGATGCACGGCGACATTGTTGTGGTGTTCCGCGCGACGGACGGCAGCAGGGCACGCTTCGGAGGCCTGATCACTTGCGGCAGCGGCTGGATTTGCCCATTGTGCGCTGCCCGCATCGCCGAAGTTCGCAGGGACGAGTTGAGCAGTGCGATGGTTCGGCACGTCGACGCGGGTAGACGGGTGAACCTGCTAACCTTGACTTTCCCGCATGAGTCCGATCATCCGCTGGCCGAACTGATGGATAAATTCGACACGGCGCGTCAGAAGTTCAAGAACAGCCGGGCATACCGAGCGGTGTTGAACAAGAAAGAAGGTGCGGCGGGTTGTCTCGGTTGCGTGTCGAGTCTGGAAATCACGCATGGAAAACATGGCTGGCACCCGCACTTGCACATGCTGTCATTCTCCAGGCGCAGCATCACGGATGATGAAATTGAAAGACTCAAAAAGGCTTGGGTGAATTGTTTGATCAAGTGCGGCCTGGGCGACAACACCAAA
>DATKVR010000073.1:0-5098 GCA_035529955.1 Gallionella sp. | reverse complement strand
CAGACATCTTTATAGTTATGGGTAGGTGAAAACAATTGGAAACAATTAATGGGTCCATTATTTTCGCTGTCGTCATTATCTGCATCTCATCAGGGGTATCATGCCCGCCATGAAATTGTCCCGCCCCTACCTGCCGTTCTTTCTGGCTTTCGTGCTGCTGTTCGCGCAGCAAGCCGGAGCGGCACATGCGGTGTGGCATGCGTTTGAGGATCTCGCGACGCATCAGGACAAGCAGGCACCGCATCCCGATGCATGTGCAAAATGTGCCAATTATGCGCATTTAGGCAGCGCAATGACTGCCAGCCCGATCGTATTCATGCCGCCGAGAATATCGGGCATCGCATTACAGCTGTTTACCACAACTTTCCTGACCACCCACCTTCTGGCCGCCGTTGCGCGCGGCCCGCCTGCTCTCCTCCAGATTTACGCCTAATCGCCGGCCTTTCACCCCTTGCGGGGAGGGGCTGGTTTTGCAATATATCGGGGGAACACCATGTTGAAGCACGTCCTGTTGTGCGCCGCGTTGTCGGCGCCGTTGTACGTTCACGCCGCCAGCGGCCAGGAACCAAACCAAGCACCGGTACAAAATGTACCAACCGTCGTAGCAACCAAACCCAATACCATCCAGGGCCTGGTCAGGGATACCCTGGGACGGCCAATCAGGTTTGCCAAGGTCACGTTACAAGCGGCAAGTGGCGTAGTGGTGGCTCATGCCACCAGCGATGCACAGGGCCGTTTCAACTTTTCCGGGATGGCTCAGGGCATCTACGCGGTCTTGTCCGACAAGACCGGCTTTGAACCCGGCTCCGCTATCGTGACACTTTCCGCCGGGGTGGCGAGCACCACCATCACGCTGGCGGCTTCCCAGGCCCAGGAAATCGACATCACCGCCACACGGCTCGCAAAAGCCCGCAACGGCCTGTCGCCCAAGACCGGCGGCAGCGTCTACAAGTTCTCAGCCAAGGACATCAACAATCTGCCGCAGGGAGAAGCCACGCCCGTCAATGAAGTGCTGCTCCAGGCACCCGGAGTCGTCAATGATTCCAATGGCCAGTTGCACATACGCGGCGACCACGGCAATACCCAATATCGTATCAACGGCGTGGTCCTGCCGGAGGGGATCAGCGGATTCGGCCAGTCCCTGGATACACGCTTCGCGCAGAACATCGACCTGCTGACCGGCGCGCTGCCTGCCCAGTATGGCTATCGCACGGCGGGTGTCGTTGAAATCAACACCAAAACCAATTTTGAGTCCGGCGGGAATATCGATCTGTACGGTGGCAGCAACCAGACCTACAACCCCAGCATCGAATATGGCAATACCAGCGGCAAGCTTTCCTACTTCGTCGACGGTTCGTACCTGACCAACAATATCGGGATCGAGAACCCGACCCCCAGCGCCAACCCGATCCATGACACCACCAGACAGGCGAAAGGGTTCGCCTTCATGTCCTATCTGCTCAATCCCGACACCAAGCTGAGTTTCATGCTGGGCAGCTACGACGGCAAGTTCCAGATACCCAACAATCCGGGACAGCCTGCCAACCCGACTTACCTGGCGCAATTGGGCTTGTCCGGTTACGACTCCGCCACGCTCAACGATCAACAACGGGAAGTGAACCGTTACGCGGTGACTTCGTTGCAAAGCTCGCTCAACGACAGGGTCGACTACCAGGTCTCGCTGTTCACGCGCTACTCCAGCCTCAATTACATGCCGGATGTGAATGGCAACCTGGCTTTCAACGGCATCGCTTCGGATGTTTTTCGCAGCAGCGTCAGCAACGGCATCCAGGCAGACGGCAGCGACCGGCTGAATGACACGCATACGCTGCGCATGGGCGTGTTCGCCAGCAGCGAGAACATCGTCAGCAACAACACATCGGCGGTTTTTCCCGGGAGTCCCGGCGTTGCTACCGGTCCCGCCTACAATGTGATCGACAACAATGCCAGGAATGGCAATACGCTGCTCGGGCTGTATCTCCAGGACGAATGGAAAGCGACCAACAAGCTGACCGTGAACTATGGCGGACGCTTTGACACGGTCAACGCCTTTGTCAACGAACACCAGTTCAGCCCGAGACTGGGGCTGGTTTACAAGAGCAGCGACCGCACTACCTGGCACACCGGATACGCGCGTTACTTCACCCCGCCGCCAACCGAACTGGTTTCATCGTCCGACCAGGCCCTGTTTGCCGGCACCACCGGCGCTGCCCTGGGGCAGAACTCGCCGGTCAAATCGGAACGGGCCAATTACCTGGATGCCGGGGTCACCCATCAGTTGACGGATAGCGTCAATCTGGGACTGGACACGTTCTACAAGCAGACCACGAATACCATCGACGAGGGTCAATTCGGCCCCGCGCTGATCATGACGCCATTCAATTACGGGCAAGGCAAGATTTACGGTGCCGAACTGACCGGCAACTATAAATCCGGGGATTTTTCGAGCTATGCCAATCTGGCCAGAACCGTCAGCAAGGCCAAGAACATCATCTCCAGCCAGTACCTGTTCGATCAGCAAACGCTCGATTATGCCGCCAACAACTGGGTGAACGTCGATCATGAACAGGCGATGACCATCTCTGCCGGCGCAACCTATCAGTGGTCAGGCTACCGGCTGTCCAGCGACATGCTCTATGAGAGCGGGTTGCGCAACGGCTTTGCCAACACCACCCATCTGCCCGGTTATACCGTGGTCAATCTCGGCGCCAGCCGAAAAATCAACCTGGACGGGATCGGGCCTATCGATGTGAGGCTGGTGGCCAACAACGTACTGGACAAGGTTTACCAGATTCGTGACGGCTCCGGAATCGGTGTATTCGCCCCCCAGTATGGCGCACGGCGCGGACTGTTCATCGGCCTGACCAAGCAGCTATAACGCCAAGACAAGAAAACAACCAAACAAACAAACAAAGGAAGCAAACATGCAAGAAATTAGCGAAGCAATCCAGGCCATGAAATTCGGTGGGGTGACGATCTACCCGCTGCTGTTTCTGGCGGTTCTGGCGCTGGTCATCATCATCGACAAGCTGTATCTCTATCGGCGCTATATCCGCCTTCCCAAATCCCTGCTCGGTTTGATCGAGACCTATAATTTTTCCTGGGAAAAACTGGAGCAGGAACTGGTTGTACTCCCGTCCGGAAACTACTATGCCCGTTTTTTCCGTATCGTTCAGGGCAACCTCGACAAGCCGGTATGGTGGCTGGAGTCGCGCGCCGGCGACGAGGCGCAACTCATCGAGGAAGGCATGGGGCGCGGCATGTGGGTGCTGGAAACCATCGTGACCGGCGCACCGCTGCTGGGACTGCTCGGCACGATCACCGGCATGATGCATGCGTTCAATCTGATCGGCGGAACCGGGCTGGTCGATCCCAGCGGCGTCACCGGCGGCGTCGCGCAGGCGCTGATCGCCACCGCCTTCGGCATTTTCATCGCGATCTTTGCGTTGTTCGGTTTTAATTTCTTCTCGCGCAGCCAGGTTCGCGTGCTGGAAGAAATGGAGCGGCTCGGCACACGCATGATCGACAACATCAGGCTGAGCCAGCATGAATCCGGGGACAGATAATGAAGCTGCGCAAATCTCGCGAATACAAACGCGGCCGCATCGAGATCATCCCGATGATCGACGTGATGTTCTTCCTGCTGGCCACTTTCATGCTGGCTTCGCTGTCGATGCAGAACCTGCATTCGCTGCCGGTCAACCTTCCCCAGGGTCACGCGGCGCCGATCCAGGCCAAGAAGCCGATCACCCTGACCATCACGGCCGACAGCAAAATTTATCTGAATAAAACGCCGGTCACGCTCGACACCCTGACCGCCACGCTGAAAGCGATGCTGCCCGGTCCGGATGCCAGCATCATCGTCGCCGCCGACAGCAGCGCCCCGAACGGCATCACGGTGCAATCCATGCTCAAGGCCCGCGCAGCCGGCGCCCAGCATTTCCTGATCGCGGTCAAACATGTCGACTAGCATATTGCCCCGGGTGGCGCAGGTCCAAACGGATTCTCCGTGGCGCAGGTTGCACTGGACGCTGCCGCTGGCGCTGCTGATCTGCGCGATCACCTTCAGCCTGTTTGCCTATTCGATGTGGCGCCCTGTCGTTCATTCGCCCGATCCGGTGCCGGTCACCGCCGAACTGGTCGAGCTGCCGCCTGCGGAACCGCCCCAGCCAAAAGTTCGGCAGAAAACCATTGTGCAACCGCGTGTCGAACCGGCACTGCAAGCGCGGCCAAGTGCGGTGCCGCCCCCGCCAACCCCGGTCGCTCCGCCCGTCACCGCAGCGCCCAGCAAGCCTGCTGTGCCCATGAACGAAAATCACGGTGCACAGGCCCTGATCCATCCCTTACCGGTGATACCGGATGAATTGCGTGAAGAGGCAATGAACGAGGCCGCCACCGCGCGCTTTCAGATCGCGGTGGATGGCAGTGCCACGGTGGCGCTGGTCAAGCCCACGCAAAATCCCCGGCTCAACAGGCTGTTGCTCGAAACACTGAAAACCTGGCGTTTCATGCCCGCAATCAAGGACGGCAACCCGGTTCCCTCCGTGGAGGTCATGGTAATCCGGCTGAATGTTAGCTAGCGGGAAATAAGTATTTGTTCCTCATTGGAAGGGATATCTGCTGAACAGCAATGCCTTGCGTAACTATCAAGGTCTGCTGTGCATCGAAATGCCGATAGCCGTCTGCGCTAGCGGTTGCCCGCTATCAGGTGCGTCACTTTGGGCGGCTCGTTGCCGAGATGGTAGGTGCGCATCTGTTTGATGACATTGCGGTCCGCAACGGTCACCCGCTCATGCTGGCGCAAATGTTCCAGCCACGATTCGACCATGAAGCATTCCACCATGCGCTCCGGATGATCGGCATCGCTGAACAGCTCCCACATGAATGCGCCATCGCGGCGCCGGATCCTGCGCATGCGCTGGTGCATGACCCGGGTGAATTCTGTTGCGGCAGCCGGATCGATGCGGTATTCCACCGTCACCATCACCGGCCCGGGGTCGGCTTCCGGGTCGGCGGCCAGTATCGGCGTCGGCCAATTGACCGACGGCGTAAGGTCGGTTTCGTCATGCTGCCCGATGCGGTATTTCCAGGTGGCGGC
>DATKVR010000072.1:0-14784 GCA_035529955.1 Gallionella sp. | reverse complement strand
CGCTATAGCGATGAAGTGGTGATTTTGAAAGAAACCAAGAAGAAATAATTGAGGCGGATATGTTGATCAAAAAACAAGCGCGTCAGCGCAGAGCACGCAAAACCCGTGCACGCATTGCTGAAAAAAAATCGGTTCGTTTGGCAATAAATCGCACAAATCTGCACATCTATGCGCAAGTGATTTCAGCTTGTGGCAGTAAAGTTCTGGCAAGTGCATCTAGCATTGAGGCCGAAGTGCGCAAAGATTTGGCAAATGGCGGCAACAAGGCTGCTGCAGCGATGGTTGGGAAGCGTATTGCGGAAAAGGCAAAGAGCGCCGGCATTACCCAGGTAGCATTTGACCGTTCCGGTAATCGATATCATGGTCGTGTGAAAGCGTTGGCGGAAGCCGCGCGTGAACACGGCCTGCAGTTCTAATTGGAGTTGAGTGATGGCTAAGCCGCAAGGAAAAATGCAGCAACAGGAAAAGCGCGATGATGGTCTGATCGAGAAGATGATTTCTGTGAACCGCGTCACCAAGGTGGTAAAGGGTGGCCGTATCATGGGCTTCGCCGCACTGGCTGTGGTCGGTGATGGAGATGGTCGTGTTGCAATGGGCAAAGGAAAGTCAAAAGAAGTTCCGGTTGCAGTGCAAAAAGCCATGGATGAGGCGCGCCGCAATTTGACCAAGATAAGTTTGAAAAATGGCACTTTGCACCACACCGTAACGGGCAAGCACGGCGCGGCTAAAGTGCTGATGCAGCCCGCTTCCGAAGGAACCGGGATTATTGCCGGTGGCGCGATGCGCGCAGTTTTCGAGGCGGTAGGTGTACGTGATGTATTGGCAAAATGTATCGGTTCGAGCAACCCGTACAATGTGGTTCGTGCCACGTTGAATGGCCTGACAGCCATGAATTCGCCGTCAGTGATCGCGGCCAAGCGCGGCAAAAATATTGAAGAGATTTTGGGGTAAGTCATGACAAAAGCCAAAACAAATACCAAGACCATCAAGGTAACGCAGATCAAAAGTCTGATCGGCACCAAACAATCGCATCGCGATACTATTCGCGGCTTGGGTCTGCGGCGTATCAACCACACCGTGCAGCTGGAGGATACCCCCTGTGTGCGCGGCATGATCAACAAAGTGTTTTATATGGTTAAGTGCGAGGCATAACAAATGCAACTCAATAAAATTCAACCTGCATCAGGCGCCAAGCATAGCAAGCGCCGCGTCGGTCGCGGTATCGGTTCCGGTCTCGGCAAGACGTGTGGTCGTGGCCACAAGGGGCAGAAATCACGTGCCGGCGGATTTCACAAGGTCGGTTTTGAAGGCGGTCAAATGCCGCTACAGCGTCGCTTGCCGAAGCGCGGCTTTGTTTCGATGACGCGTAACGATACTGCGCAAGTTCGTTTGTCGGATCTGCAGAAGATGCCGGTCGATGATATCGATTTGCTGGCACTCAAGCAGGCTGGTGTCGTCCATGCAAATGCATTGTCTGTGAAAGTAATTCTGTGCGGTGAAATTTCCCGTGCAGTGAAGTTGCAGGGTTTGCTGGCAACCAAAGGTGCACGTACAGCGATTGAAGCCGCTGGCGGTAGCATCGCCGAGTAAGGCAACTTAATGAGTACGGTTGCGAAAGGTGCGGGCAAAGGAAAATACGGCGATTTGAGCAGCCGTCTCTGGTTTTTGCTTGGAGCGCTGGTTGTATTCCGCATCGGCGCGCATATTCCGGTGCCTGGTATCGATCCGAAAGTATTGGCGGATTTGTTCAAGTCCCAATCGAACGGTATCTTGGGGATGTTCAATATGTTTTCGGGCGGCGCTTTGTCGCGCTTTACCATATTTGCACTGGGGATAATGCCGTACATTTCTGCATCGATCATCATGCAGTTGGCTACGATGGCGGTGCCGCACCTTGAACAATTGAAGAAGGAAGGCGAAGCAGGCCGCCGCAAAATTACCCAATATACCCGTTATGGGACCTTGTTTCTGGCGATGTTCCAGGCATTTGGAATTTCGGTGGCTTTGCAAACTCAGCACGGACTTGTGCTAAACCCAGGCTCGATGTTCCAGTTGACTACAGTGATAACTTTGGTGACCGGAACGATGTTCCTGATGTGGTTGGGTGAACAAATCACCGAGCGCGGTTTGGGCAACGGGATTTCCCTGATTATTTTTGCAGGTATCGCGGCGGGTTTGCCTCGTGCGATTGGCAGCACCCTGGAATTGGCCCGTACTGGAGCATTTTCCATCCCGTTGGTGTTGGCGTTGTTTTTTGGCGCAATCGCTGTCACTGCGTTGGTGGTCTTCGTTGAACGCGGTCAGCGCAAAATTCTGGTGAACTATGCCAAGCGTCAAGTAGGTAACAAGGTTTACGGTGGGCAAAGTTCGCACCTGCCGCTGAAGCTGAATATGGCTGGTGTGATCCCGCCGATTTTTGCTTCCAGCATCATCCTGTTCCCGGCAACAATTGCGGGTTGGTTCGGAAGCGGGACGGGAATGAGTTGGCTCAAGGATATCAGCGATAAGTTGTCGCCTGGACAGCCGATTTATGTGCTGTTTTATGCCGGGGCGATTGTATTTTTCTGTTTTTTCTACACAGCGCTGGTGTTCAGCCCCAAGGAAACTGCGGAAAATTTGAAGAAGAGCGGAGCATTTTTGCCCGGCATACGTCCAGGCGAGCAAACTGCCAATTACGTTGAAAAAATAATGATGCGCCTGACCATGGTTGGTGCGGTGTACATCTCTCTGGTTTGTTTGCTGCCGGAGTTTCTGGTGGTTAAGTGGAATGTACCGTTTTATTTTGGTGGCACGTCACTGTTGATCATGGTTGTTGTTACGATGGACTTCATGACGCAAGTGCAGTCCTATCTCATGACTCACCAGTACGAAGGTTTGCTTAAGAAGGCAAACTTCAAAGGCGGGTTGACACGCTAATGTCCAAAGAAGACGTGATTCAGATGGCGGGCGAAGTAGAAGAGTCGCTCCCCAATGCAACATTTAGAATCAAGCTGGAAAATGGTCATGTGGTACTGGGTCATATTTCGGGAAAGATGCGTATGCACTACATACGTATCCTGCCCGGGGACAAGGTGACGGTAGAGTTGACGCCCTATGATTTAAGCAAAGCGCGCATCGTGTTCCGCGCCAAATAGTAAAGCAGGTAAGGAGAAGATAATGAGAGTTCAAGCATCTGTTAAGAAGATATGTCGTCACTGCAAGATCGTGATTCGTAAACGTGTGGTGCGGGTGATTTGTATCGAACCGCGCCATAAGCAACGCCAAGGCTGATTGAGTCGGGCTCAATTGAGCTTGGCGGCTTTGGGTGTTATAATTTTCGACTTTCAAAAGATAGGGTAGCTGCATGGCACGTATTGCAGGGGTCAATATCCCCAACCACCAACACGCTGTGATTGCTTTAAGGGCAATCTACGGCATCGGACGCACTCGCTCGCAAGTAATTTGCGCTGCAGCTGGTGTGAATGGCGCGACAAAAATGAAAGACCTGACCGACGCGGAAGTAGAAAAACTACGCGAACAGGTTGCGAAAGTTACGGTTGAAGGCGATTTGCGCCGTGAAACGACCATGAACATCAAGCGTCTGATGGATCTGGGTTGTTATCGTGGCGTGCGTCATCGTCGCGGTCTGCCATGTCGTGGTCAGCGCACTCGCACCAATGCCCGTACCCGAAAAGGTCCGCGCAAGGCAATTGCGGGTGCCAAGAAGTAAGTTTGCTATAACGCCCCAGTAACGCATTAGAGCATTTTAGAGGATCAGAGTATGGCCAAGCCAAGCACGAAAGTGCGCAAGAAAGTAAAGAAGAATGTAGCGGAAGGTATTGCGCACGTTCACGCCTCCTTTAATAACACCATCGTCACCATCACCGACCGCCAAGGAAACACATTGGCATGGTCCACAAGTGGTGCGAATGGTTTTAAAGGTTCGCGTAAAAGCACACCGTTCGCTGCACAGGTTGCGGCTGAAACAGTCGGCAAGTCCGCGGCTGAATGCGGCGTGAAAAATATTGAAGTGCGCATCAAGGGACCCGGCCCAGGCCGTGAATCCGCAGTGCGCGCATTGAACGCTGCTGGTTTTAAGATCACCAGCATTTCCGATATAACACCGGTGCCGCACAACGGTTGCCGTCCGCCTAAAAAGCGTCGTATATAATCTTGGGAGTCGATCTTGGCTAGAAATCTTGATGCAAAGTGCCGTCAGTGCCGCCGTGAAGGTGAAAAGCTGTTCCTGAAGGGCGAGAAATGTTTTACCGACAAATGCGGTGTTGAGCGCAGAGCCTACCCGCCCGGCCAGCACGGTCAAAAGAAAAACAACCGCCTGTCGGAATACGGTGGCCAGTTGCGGGAAAAGCAAAAAGTACGCCGTATCTACGGCGTGCTGGAAAAACAATTCCGCCTGACATACAAGCAAGCGGACAATCAGCGCGGCATTACCGGCGAAAACCTGCTGCAGATACTGGAATCGCGTCTGGACAATGTTTCCTACCGCATGGGTTTCGGCGCATCGCGCTCAGAGGCGCGTCAGGTAGTGCGCCACAACGGCTTGCTGGTAAACGGCAAACGCGTGAACATTCCGTCCTATCAAGTGCGTCCCGGCGACGTGGTTGAAGTGGTCGAAAAATCCAAAGCTCAACTGCGTATCAAATCAGCAATTGCTGCTGCCGAGCAGCGCGGCTTTCCGGAATGGATCGAAATGGACACCAAGGCCTTCAAGGGAACATATAAGGCCAAACCGCAACGTGCCGAACTGCCTGCAACCATCAACGAGCATCTCGTGGTTGAGTTGTATTCCAAGTAATCCCCGGGAGTAGCGTATGTCTAGTAATGAATTTTTGAAGCCCCGTATCATTGACGTGCAAAAGATATCCGACACCCAGGCAAAAGTGGTGATGGAACCTTTTGAACGCGGTTACGGACACACATTGGGCAATGCATTGCGTCGCATCCTGCTTTCATCCATGCAGGGCGCAGCGCCGACTGAAGTCAAAATGGCTGGTGTACTGCATGAATACGCCACCATAGACGGCGTGCAGGAAGATGTCGTGGATATCCTGCTGAACCTCAAGGGCGTGGTGATGCGCTTGCATAACACCCCGGAAGTCGTTCTGACGCTGAAAAAAGAAGGGCAAGGCGTGGTGACTGCGGCCGATATTGCGGGCAATGCGGATGTTGAAGTAGTTAATCCCGATCACGTTATCGCCCACCTTACCGCTGGCGGAAAGCTGGATATGCAGATCAAGGTCGAACAAGGCCGTGGCTATGTATCCGCGATATCAAGGCTGGCGCCGAACGAGACCCGTGCAGTCGGCCACATCGCGCTGGATGCTTCATTCAGTCCGGTCAACCGCGTGAGCTATGCAGTTGAAAGCGCGCGCGTTGAACAACGCACCGATCTGGATAAGCTGGTGATGCATATCGAGACCAATGGAGCGATCGATCCCGAGGAAGCAATCCGCAACGCGGCGCGCATTCTGGTTGATCAATTCTCGGTGTTTGCTGCGCTGGAAGGCACCGAGCCGATAGTCGAGAAGATACAGGCTCCCAAAGTCGATCCTATCCTGTTGCGTCCGGTTGACGATCTGGAGCTGACCCCGCGTTCTTCCAACTGTCTCAAGGCTCAGAGCATCCATTACATAGGCGATCTGATCCAGTACACCGAAAATGATCTGTTGCGCACCCCGAACCTGGGACGCAAGTCGCTGAACGAAATTAAACAAGTTCTTGCCGAGCACAATTTGTCGCTGGGTATGAAGCTGGAAAACTGGCCTGTAGCTGCGGTTTAAGGCAGCACAACAATATAGAAGCAAGAAAGGCTAATCATGCGTCACCGTTTAGGTTTAAGAAAACTCAACCGTACCAGCAGTCACCGTCTGGCCATGTTTCGCAACATGACAGTTTCATTGTTACGCCATGAACTGATCAAGACAACTTTACCCAAGGCCAAGGAACTTCGCCGTGTTGCAGAGCCTATACTGACACTGGGCAAAACCCCGAGTCTGGCGAACCGTCGTCTGGCATTTGCCCGGTTGCGTGATCGCGAGATGGTCACCAAACTGTTCGATGAACTCGGTCCGCGCTATGCAGCACGGAACGGCGGATATCTGCGTATTCTCAAGTTCGGTTTCCGTAAAGGCGACAATGCGCCGATGGCACTGATCGAATTGATGGACCGTCCTGCAGATGCAACAGCTGTTGATGCCGAGTAAAGAGTCGTTCAGCAACAAATAAAAAAGCCGGATTTGTCCGGCTTTTTTCATGCACTAATAAAACAATTCCCCTTAGTCCCCGACCTTGCCGCGCAAGGTTTTCAGTTGTCCGCGCTGCGTTTTATTATCCAGACGCCTTCTTTTTGAAGCCCTGGTAGGTTTGGTTGCGGTGCGTGCCTTGGGTATGACGGATGCGGTTGAGATCAAAGTCTGTAATCGTTTAAGGGCATCATCGCGATTCTTGTCCTGACTGCGATAACGCTGTGCCTTGATAATGATCACACCATCGTCGGATATGCGCCGGTCAGTCAGTTGCCTGAGTCTTTCCTTGTAAGTATCCGGCAGTGAAGAGGCGTTGATATCAAAGCGCAGATGGATGGCGGATGAAACCTTATTGACATTCTGTCCTCCTGCGCCCTGTGCACGAATGGGATGCAACTCGACTTCGGAATCCGGAATGCTGACCTGTTCGGATATTTGTAGCATCAAATCGGCTCTGGGCTTACTTGTTGAGTGCCTGTTTCAAATATGTTCCCGTCACACTAAGGCTGTTCAGCGCGAGTTCCTTCGGTGAGCCCTCGGCAATGATTTGACCGCCGCCATCGCCACCTTCAGGGCCGAGGTCAATCACCCAGTCGGCGGTTTTGATCACGTCCAGGTTGTGTTCAATTACCACCACGGTGTTGCCCTGGTCACGCAACTTGTGTATCACTTTGAGCAGCAGGGCGATGTCGTGGAAATGCAAGCCGGTGGTGGGTTCGTCGAGGATGTACAGGGTACGCCCGGTGTCTCGTTTGGACAGTTCCAGAGAAAGCTTTACGCGCTGTGCCTCACCGCCAGACAGGGTGGTGGCGGATTGTCCAAGCGTGATGTATCCCAGGCCCACATCCAGCAGGGTTTGCAGTTTGCGCGCGATGATGGGTACGGGTTTGAAAAACTCATGGGCCTGTTCCACCGTCATCTGCAGAATCTGGTGCACATTCTTTCCCTTGTACTGAATTTCCAGTGTTTCTCTGTTGTAGCGTTGGCTGTGACACACATCGCACGGAACATAAACATCGGGTAGAAAGTGCATTTCGACCTTTATCATGCCGTCACCCTGGCAGGATTCACAGCGTCCCCCTTTCACGTTGAACGAGAATCTTCCCGGCCCATATCCGCGTTCGCGTGCCGAGGGTACACCAGCGAACAACTCGCGGATCGGTGTAAACAAGCCGGTGTAGGTCGCAGGGTTGGAGCGCGGCGTGCGTCCGATCGGACTTTGATCGACATTGATTACCTTGTCGAAAAACTCCAGTCCACTGATCTTGGCAAAGGGGGCGGGTTCGGTGCTGCTTCCGTAAAGATGCTGCGCCACGGCGGGATACAGGGTGTCGTTGATCAGCGTCGATTTTCCGGATCCGGATACACCGGTTACGCACACCATCAGGCCGATAGGTAGATTGAGCGTGACTCCCTTCAAGTTATTTCCGGAAGCACCCACAATCTGCATCATGCGTTCTGGATCTGGCTTGAGGAACTTTTTAGGCATAGGGATAGTGCGCCGTCCCGTCAGGTATTCTCCGGTAAGCGAAAGTTTGCTTTCGCAGATTTCCTTGGGTGTGCCTTGTGCCACGATCAAGCCACCGTGCTCGCCGGCTCCAGGCCCCATGTCCACCACATAATCGGCGGCGAGGATCGCCTCTTCATCGTGTTCCACCACGATCACGCTGTTACCCATGTCGCGCAGTTTTTTTAACGTGGTCAACAGGCGATCATTGTCGCGCTGATGCAGTCCAATGGACGGTTCGTCCAGCACATACATCACGCCGGTCAGTCCCGAACCTATCTGCGAAGCGAGACGGATGCGCTGTGCTTCACCGCCGGAAAGGGTCTCGGCGGAGCGTTCCAGCGACAGATATTCCAGCCCGACGTTGTTCAGGAAGGTTAACCTGCTGGCGATTTCCTGAACGATCTTTTCCGCAATCGCCTGCTTGTGGCCTTGCAGCTTCAAGTCCTTAAAAAATGCAAGTGCCAGTTTCAAAGGCAGCGCGCTGATTTCATACAAGTTCATATCCGCGACGCGCACGTGGCGTGCTTCCAGACGCAGTCGCGTGCCATTGCATTCCGGGCAAACGCAACCGTTAAGATATTTTGAAAGTTCCTCGCGCACGGTGGGCGAATCAGTCTCGTTATAGCGCCTTTCCAGATTATTGACGACACCTTCAAATGCATGTTCGCGCAGTACCGGTTTGCCGCGCTCGTTCAGGTATTGAAACGCGATCTGGGTCTTGCCGCTGCCATACAGGATTACCTGCTGGACCTTCTCCGGCAAACTTTCGTACGATTGCTCGATATCAAAGTTGTAATGCTTGGCCAGTCCGGCGAGCAACTGGTGGTAGAACTGGTTGCGCCGGTCCCAACCCTTGATCGCGCCCGAGCTCAAGCTGAGTGTCGGGAAAGCGACGATGCGCTTGGGATCGAAAAAGCTGATGTTGCCCAGACCATCGCACTTTGGACATGCTCCCATCGGATTGTTAAACGAGAACAAGCGCGGTTCCAGTTCCGGCAGCGAGTAGTTGCAGATGGGGCAGGCGAATTTGGCGGAGAACATGTGCTCCTTCCCGCTATCCATCTCCACTGCTACAGCGCGGCCCTCGGCGTGACGCAACGCGGTTTCGAACGATTCGGCCAGTCGCTGCTTGGCTTCTGCATTGACCTTCAGGCGGTCCACCACGATTTCGACAGTGTGCTTTTTGGTTTTCTGCAAGACCGGCAACGCGTCGATCTCGTACACCTTGCCGTTGATGCGCAAGCGAGTGAAACCCTGTGCGCGCAATTCGTCGAATAAATCCAGTTGCTCGCCCTTGCGCTCCACCACCAGCGGGGACAGGATCATAATGCGCGTGTCCTGCGGCAGTTCCAGCACATGATCAACCATTTGCCCGACACTTTGTGCCTGTAGCACCAGATCATGCTGCGGACAATACGGGTCGCCCGCCCGTGCAAACAGCAGGCGCAGATAATCGTGTATCTCGGTGACAGTGCCGACCGTGGAGCGCGGGTTATGCGACGTGGCTTTCTGTTCGATCGCGATCGCCGGCGACAAGCCCTCTATCAAGTCCACATCCGGCTTTTCCATCAATTGCAAAAACTGTCGTGCATAAGCGGAAAGCGATTCCACGTAGCGGCGCTGTCCCTCGGCATACAGGGTGTCAAAGGCAAGTGAAGACTTACCAGAGCCAGACAAACCGGTGATAACCACCAATTTGTGGCGGGGCAGATCGAGGCTGATGTTCTTTAAATTGTGGGTGCGTGCACCGCGAATACGTATCTGTTCCATGCCATCCATCTTGATAGAGACGACATAACAGTTTACGCGATTTTGCACGCTTTCCCAACACGATGAAGTGACAGGTGTTAAATTTCGAAAGCATGCAGGCAACAAACATCTGCCGACTGAAAAACTTCAACACAACATTAAAGTTGATAAAAAGAATATTCTTCGTGGACGAATCATATCTACCCGCATTTCATAAGAAACTTGCTATGTTGAAATATCGATATCAATGATATATCGCTTGAAAAGCGGGGTGGATACTTCAGCGCCTTCTGAAACAGACGGTTAAGATATTTTTCTCATGAGCCGAGCCACACGCAGAAAAATAAACGTGGGATGAGTTACAACGCGCTGAGTTTGATGCTCAATCAAGCAGGGTCAGCAGTTGCTTGGCTACCGCTTTTGTCCGTGCGGGCGCTGGCTTGGTTCCGCCGAGAACGCGCAGACCCCAAATGCTGGTCATCAGGAATGCAGCCAGCGCCTTTGGGTCCTTGTCGGGTAACAGTTCACCGTTGGCTTGGGCAGTCTTAAGCGC
This sequence comes from Gallionella sp., assembly GCA_035529955.1. Lineage (GTDB taxonomy): Bacteria > Pseudomonadota > Gammaproteobacteria > Burkholderiales > Gallionellaceae > Gallionella. The sequence continues at coordinate 4,727 of DATKVR010000072.1, read as the reverse complement.
ATGCAGGAACAGCGCCTCGATATCGGCAAGATGCCGGTTCACCCGCTTTTGCACCATTTCATTCTGGCGGGAAATTTCAAGCACGGTGTTCACCAGCAAACAGCTGCGACCGGCATGCTCTCCCGCGGCTTCTCTGCCCATGCTCAGAAAAAAGCCGCGTATACCCTGCAATGGCGTGTCCGCGTCTGCCAATGCGCGCTTGATCCGGGCAACACTCTGTTGTGCGTAATGATCAAGCGCGGCCAGAAACAAGCCTTCTTTGGAACCGAAAGCAGCATAAATGCTGCCGGGCTTCAGTGACGTGGCATCGACCAGGCTGGCCATGCTGGTTGCGTTATAGCCTTGATCCCAGAATGCCTGCATGGCTTTTTCCAGGACATCATCTCGTTCGAATTGAGCGGGTCTTGCCATGTCGTCATCCCCAAAATATATGCCAATTTTACCATTGTTGATCAATCGTTCAACATTTTTGTTGATCGGAGAATTGAATTGACCGACAATAGTTGAGCGATCGTTCAATTACAGAAGGAAATAAGCCATGGAGCTGCTGGCAAATGAAATAGCTGCCTACAAGGCGGCTGCAAAAGAAAAGGTCCCGGACCAAATTCGCGCAATCATGGCCCAATGCACCCGTGAAATAAAAGAATCGGGCATCGAGGGTCGTGCATTGAAAACCGGCGACAGAATGCCGGATTTCGAGCTGCCGAATCAGCGCAATGAATTGCGCCGGCTGTACGACTATTTGGCGGTATCGCCAGTGGTATTGAATATCTACCGGGGTGGCTGGTGTCCATACTGCAATATGGAAATGAAAGCATTGCAAAGCGTACTGAAGGAGATTGAGATCCGCGGCGCCAGATTGGTCGGATTGGCGCCGGAGAAGCCGGACAGAACAATCAGCACAGCCGAGCGTGCAGGCATATCCATCGACATACTCAGTGATACCGGCAACCGGGTGGCGGAACAGCTGGGCTTGGTCTTCCAGCTTCCCCAGGCGCTGCGTCCGATCTACGAGAAGTTTGGCATCGACATTCCCGCTTTCAATGGTGACGAAAGTTTCAAGTTGCCCGTTCCTGCGACCTACATCATCGGACAGGATGGCGTGATTGCTTACGATTTCATCAATGCCGACTACACCCTCAGGCTGGAACCTGCCGAAATCGTTGCAACCCTGGCCAAGCGCAAGGTTTGAACTTGCGGCCATGCAACTGAACTTTATTGGTTCTGGATGAACCAATTGGGTGATCGTTTTCCGGGCCGCATCAACAACGACTCTCGGTCATACACATAAACCAACAAGGAGAACAATTTGTACACCCTGAATCAGCCCATCCAAATCGGGGAACTGAATCTGCCCAACCGCATCGTGATGGCCCCGCTTACCCGATGCCGCGCCAGCCCGGGGCGCATACCCAATGTGCTGATGGCCGAGTACTACGCCCAGCGGGCCAGCGCCGGACTGATTCTGAGCGAGGCAACGTCGGTTTCCCCCCAGGGAGTGGGTTACCCGGATACGCCGGGAATCTGGTCTGATGAGCAGGTGCAGGGCTGGAAGCTGGTAACCAATGCGGTGCATGCCGCAGGTGGATGCATATTTTTGCAACTCTGGCATGTGGGCCGGATTTCCCATCCCGACCATCTCGGCGGCGAACTGCCTGTCGCACCGAGTGCCATTGCTCCCCAGGGCCATGTCAGCCTGCTGCGGCCCAAGCGGGAATACGTGATCCCACGTGCTTTGGAAACGGTTGAAATTCCAGCTATCGTCGAGGCCTACCGCAAGGGCGCCGAAAACGCCAGGCTGGCCGGATTCGACGGCGTTGAAATTCATGGGGCCAATGGGTATTTGCTGGACCAGTTTCTGCAGGACAGCACCAACAAGCGTAACGATGCATACGGCGGGGCCGTGGAAAACCGTGCCCGTCTGTTGCTGGAAGTCACCGACGCGGCAATTTCAGTGTGGGGTGCCGGTCGGGTAGGCGTTCATCTGGCCCCCAGGGGAGATGCCCATACCATGGGTGACTCGAATCCACTGGCAACTTTTGGATATGTGGCGGAACAATTGGGCAAACGCGGTATTGCCTTTATTTTTACCAGAGAGTCGTTGGGTGAAAACCGCATCAGCCCGGAACTGAAAAAACGCTTCGGCGGCGTCCTAATCGCAAACGAGGGGTTCAACCGCGAGACCGCGCAGCAGGTGCTCGCAGCGGGCGAGGCGGTCGCGGTATCCTTCGGCAAAGACTTTATTTCCAATCCCGATCTGCCGCGACGTTTGCAACTGAATGCCGGTCTCAATCCGTTTCATACCGAAACTTTTTATGGATATGGTTTACAAAATTCGGCGGTAGGCTATACCGATTATCCGTATATGGAAGAGGAATTTGCATAGCACAAGATTTAATGGCGAACCTTGTGAAAAAATATTAACGCAACAATCCTGATTTTCAGTGAGGCGTTGCATAACCATAGGGAGAACTTGCATGTCTGAACAGTATTCACGCGTTGCAATCATAACCGGCGCAACTTCCGGTATCGGGGAAGCAACATCGAGAAAGTTTGTTGCCAGCGGCTATGCCGTCGTGGGCAATGGCCGCAACGCTGTAAAGCTGCGTGCACTTGAACAGGAGTTGGGGCCTGCATTTGCCGGCGTGGCAGGCGATGCCTCCGATGAAGCAGTGATTGAAAGTCTGTTTGTTGCAGCAAACGAACGCTTCGGAAATGCAGCCGATATTGTCGTTGCCAATGCCGGTCGGGGCTTGGGCGGATCGGTCAAGGATGCCGATTTGTCGCAGTTTGAGGATATGCTGAAACTTAACGTCACGGGCGCGCTGGTGTTGCTGCAAAAGTCAGCGAAAAAAATGGCCGATGAGCAGACATCGAGCTACCCCAAGCAGGCCAAGGACATCGTGATTATCGGCTCGGTCGTGGGCAGGCACATATCGCCATTCAGCGCGGTTTATGGAGCCACCAAGTATGCTGTCCATGCACTGGCCGAAGGGCTGCGCCGCGAACTGGGTCCGAAAGGAATACGTGTGTCGCTGGTTGAACCGGGCATCGTAGTCAGCGGATTTCAGGAAGGTGCCGGATACGGCGACGATATGGTGAAGAGCTTCGGCGAAAAATTTGGTCCCTTGTTGCATGGCGAAGATGTGGCAAACGCGATTAGCTACATCGTGGCGCAACCGCCCCATGTGCATATCAGTGACATCATGGTTCGTCCCACACGGCAGGATTATCCCTGAGCGAAACGGGATGGACGCTAAATTGCCATGACATGCTTGTTCGATTCAAATTTAAGAGAAGGAGGACAGAATGCAACATCGTGAACTGGGCCGTTCCGGCCTGAAAGTTTCAGCCCTGGGGCTCGGCTGCATGGGTATGTCGGAATTCTACGGTGGCCAGAACGAGGCGGGCGCGATTGCCACGATCCGCCGCGCGCTGGAACTCGGGGTTAATTTTTTCGACACGGCCGACATGTACGGCGTAGGCCGCAACGAGGAGTTGGTCGGTCGGGCCATCCGTGGCAAGCGCGACCAGGTCATCATCGCGACCAAGTTTGGCAATATGCGTGGAAACGAAGGCCAGTTTCTCGGTGTAAACGGTCGTCCCGACTATGTACGCGAATGCTGCGAGACCAGCCTGAAGCGTCTTGGCGTCGAAGTCATCGACCTCTATTACCAGCATCGCGTCGATCCCAATACGCCGATCGAGGACACGGTCGGTGCCATGGCCGAACTGGTGCAGCAAGGCAAGGTACGCTATCTGGGTTTGTCTGAGGCTGCTGCGCAGACAATACGGCGGGCTCATGCCGTGCATCCGATTGCCGCCCTGCAAACCGAATATTCGTTGTGGAGCAGGGAACCGGAAGGCGAGCTCCTGGCCACGGTGCGCGAACTCGGCATCGGGTTCGTTCCGTACAGTCCATTGGGCAGGGGTTTCCTGACCGGTAAAATCAAACGTATCGAGGATCTTGAAGCGGATGATTACCGCCGCAATTCACCGCGCTTCCAGGGAGAAAATTTCCAGATGAATCTGGATATGGTACGGGAAATCGAAGCAATGGCGAAGGCCAAACAGTGCACGGCCGCTCAGCTCGCGCTGGCTTGGGTACTGGCGCAGGGCGAAGACATCGTTCCCATTCCCGGCACCAAGCGGCCAAAACTGCTGGAAGAAAATATCGGTGCGCTGGAAATCAAACTCGGTAAAGCGGATCTTGAGCGACTCGACCAAATCCTGCCGCCGGGGGCGGCCGCCGGCACGCGCTATGCGGCCCCGCAAATGCAGGCACTTAACCGCTAGGGGCAACGGAAAATATACTTTTTCAGCCCGTTGCCACCATATGCCGGCGGAAAATAATGGCAGTTAGTTTATCAACCAGTGGAGCGAGCGATGCGAATTGAAATCTGGTCGGACGTGATCTGCCCGTGGTGCTACATCGGCAAGCGGCATTTCGAAAAGGCGCTTGAACAGTTTGGGCAGCACCCGGACATAAACGTGATATGGCGCAGCTTCGAGCTCGACAGAAACGCCCCGCAGCAATATCCCGGCACATTGGAAGAAAGGCTTGCGAGCAAGTATGGCGTCAGTATGCTGGAGGCGGCGGCGATGAATGCCCGCGTGACAGCAGTCGCGAAGAAGGCGGGGCTTGAATATGATTTGGCCAATGCCCGCCCGGGCAACACCTTTGATGCACACCGCCTGCTGCATTTTGCAAAGTCCAAAAATCTGGG
>DATKVR010000071.1:0-2958 GCA_035529955.1 Gallionella sp. | reverse complement strand
TGGGGTGTGCTCAATATCGTCAATCTGGCCCATGGCGCGTTCATCATGTTGGGTGGCTACGCGTCATGGTACCTCTACACCTACCTGCACATTGACCCGTTTGTGGGACTGCCGATCACCGCGGTGGTCATGTTTGCCGTCGGCTATGGAATAGAGCGCGGCCTGCTCAATCTGGTGATCCGCGCGCCGATGTTCAACACGCTGCTGATCACCTTCGGGTTGGAGGTGGTGTTGACCTATCTGGCCCAACTGGTGTTCTCGGCCGACTTTCGCACCATCAATCCGTCCTACGCCGGCAACAGTTTCACCCTGGGCCCGCTGGTTGTGCCCGTGGCACGGCTGGCCGCATTCGCGGTGGCCATCTTTCTGACGGTCAGCATGTGGCAGTTTTTGCTGCACACGCGACTCGGGCGCGCGATTCGCGCCACCGCCCAGAATCTGGTGGCAGCGCGCCTGTACGGTGTCGAACCAAGGCACCTTTACGCCATGACATTCGGCCTGGGTATCGCGCTGGCAGGAATGGCCGGCACACTTTATGGCACGGTGTCGCAGATCAATCCGTATATCGGTGCAACACTAACCGCCAAATCGTTTGCCATCTCCATCATTGGCGGCCTGGAAAATCCGCTGGGCGTGCTCGTCGGGGGATTGTTTCTGGGCATCGTGGAGTCGCTGACCACCTTGTATATAGGCCAAACTTACGCGGATGTCGCCAGCTTCGGTATCTTGGTGCTGGTTCTGATTGTCCGTCCCGGCGGCTTGCTTGGGAAGACATCATGAAGGCGTGGAAAATCGGACTGATTCTGGCTGTATTCGCGGTGTTCGCCGGTGTGCCCTGGTACGGTTCGGATGTGCTCATCCAGTTCGGTATCAACGCGCTGCTGCTGGCCGTTTTGGCACAGGGCTGGAATATCATCGGCGGTTACACCGGTTATGCCTCGTTCGGCAATTCGGTTTTTTACGGACTGGGGGGCTATGGCGTGGCCATCGCGATGGTGCAGTGGCATTTGCCGTTCGCCGCCGGTATGGCCTTCGGGGTGGTTCTGGCGGTGGTTTTTGCGGTTCTGCTGGGCATACCCGTGCTACGGCTCAAGGGCCACTACTTCGCCATCGCTACCCTGGCACTGTCGCAAGTCATGACGGCGATTGTTTCCAACGTGGGCATTGCCGGCCAGAACATCGGACTGGTCCTGCCGCCACTGAACAACGATCCGCTGTTCTATGAATTGTCACTGGGCTTGCTGACCATCGCGACGCTGACAATCTGGGGCATGACTCGCAGCCGCTTCGGCTTCGGGCTGATCGCGATTCGTGAAAATGAGGAAGGTGCCGCCGTGATGGGTGTCAACACCACGCTGTACAAGGTCATGGCGTTTGCGCTATCGGGGATATTCAGTGCCCTGGCAGGCGGTATCCATGCCTATTGGATCACCTTTCTTGACCCGGAGAGCGCTTTTGATATCAGCCTCAACGTCAAGATGATCATCATGGCGGTGTTCGGCGGCCCGGGCACGGTACTCGGCCCCATCGTCGGCGCGCTCACGCTGTCGACAATTTCCGAGTTCCTGTCGAGTGAAGTGACGAGCATTGCCGGACTGTTCTTCGGCCTGGTCATTGTCGTCGCGGTGGTGCTCATGCCGCGCGGTCTGGCCGACATGATGCGGCGGATGCGCAAAGTGGGATGGGGCTATTTTATCGAAAATATCCGGGCAAACCGGTTATGACAGCATTGCTTGAAGCCCGAAATGTGACACGGAGTTTCGCCGGGCTGGTTGCCGTCGACAATGTCAGCTTTACGCTGGCGCAGGGCGAGATTCTCGGGCTGATCGGTCCCAATGGAGCCGGCAAGACCACGCTGATCAGCCTGATCAGCGGCACCCAGCCCCCGAGCTCGGGCGAGATATTGTTTCAGGGTGAATCCATCAACCACCTGCCGGCGTTTCGTCGTGCCCGACTTGGCATCGGCCGCACCTTCCAGATCATGCGGCCGTTTCCCGGCCTGTCGGTGCTGGATAACGTGGCCGTCGGCGCCCTGTTCGGACGCGGCGACGGTGAGGCAAAATTGAACAAGGCGCGCGAATATGCGCGCGAATGTCTTGATTTCGTGGGCTTGGGCAAGATCATCGACAAGCGCGCCGATGAACTCGGCGGCCCGGACCGAAAACGCCTGGAGCTGGCCAAGGCGCTGGCGATGCAACCGCAGGTGCTGCTCTGCGATGAAGTCATGGCCGGCCTGAACCACTCCGAGATCGATGAGGTTATCGATGTCATTCGCAAGGTGCGCGACCGGGGTATCAGCATTCTGGTGATCGAACATGTCATCAAGGCCATCAAAAGCCTGTCCGACCGCCTGCTGGTACTGCACCACGGAGAAATGATCGCCGAAGGCACACCCGACGACGTGCTTGCAGACCCCATCGTGATCGAGGCTTATCTGGGAAAGAAACGCGCATGAGCGGCCAGCCCCCCCTGTTGAAAATCGAAAATCTGTGTGCCGGTTACGGCGGCATGCACGTGCTGCACGACATCACACTGGAAGTTTACCCGGCCGAAATGGTGGCGCTGGTTGGCAGCAATGGCGCCGGCAAGACGACCCTGCTGCGGGCGCTGTCGCGTATCCTGCCCTGCACCGGCAACATCACCATGAACGGCCATGATCTGACCGGCATGACGCCGGACCAGGCGTTCGGCCTGGGTCTGGTGCAAGTGCCGGAAGGGCGCCAGCTGTTTGACCGGATGACCGTGCAGGACAATCTGCTGATGGGTGGTTACCGGCGCCAGGACAAGGCAGCGGTCGCCCGCGACCTGGACAAGATTTACACCATGTTTCCGCGCCTCACGGAACGGCGGCGCCAACTGGCGGGCAGCATGTCGGGCGGCGAGCAGCAGATGTGCGCGATGGCACGCGCCCTGATGGCCGCACCGGTGCTGATGATGGTCGATGAAATGAGCCTGGGG
>DATKVR010000070.1:0-2338 GCA_035529955.1 Gallionella sp. | reverse complement strand
ATTCATCAATTACGCGAATGAAAGGCTATCGCGGCCAGCACCCGCAAGGGGTCACATTGCAGGCGACTTGTAGCCAGCCATAGGCTGGACAAGATCGTCACCGCCGTGGTTGTAACAAAGTCAGGCAATCCACTACGCAGCTTGCTGCGTGTGGAATTGTCACTAAGGGGCTGAAGCCCCAACAACACACGCAGGGGCCGCTCCTACAGGTAGACCATGAAATTGGCAAAGGAGCGTTGATTGGAACGCATAGCGCACGCTCTTCGCAGCCGTCCTTTCAGCACTCTCAACTCAGGCGCCGCTTCAGCGAGCTGCGCAACATCTGCCAGCGGAATTCACGCGTGTCCTCGGGTTCGGGCAGCGCTACACTCATGGCCAAATCTCCGCGGCGCAAATAATAATGGTCGAACACCGACTGCCGCATGCCCCATTTGTGCAGGAACTGTTTTCCGCCGTTGTTCTTCTTGATTCGGGTGGTCGATTTTGCCTGAAAGTGGTAAACCAGCGCATCGCCCACGCCCAGGAAAATGCGGCAACCGGCATGCCACAGCTTCATCGAAAAATCGTTGTCACTGCTCATGCCGGGCGAGAATTCGCTACTGTAGCCGCCGACCCTGAACCACCACTTGGCGTGCACCAACGTGGGCGGCCAGGTTGCGCCGTACCAGTCGGGTTTGCGATGACTGGCCAGATTTGATAACAGTTCCTGCTCGGCAAACTGGTCCGGGCTGCGGCCATAATCGCTGACCACGACGCAGGGATTATTAGTGTGTACCGGCTCGATCATGGTGCCGGACAGCATGAACAGGTCGGTATCCAGACTTTTCATCCGGCTGACCAGCGCGGCATCCCATCCCGGGCAGCAGTACATGTCGTCGTTCAGGTACAGGATGTAATCGTGCTTCGCATGCATCGCTGCTTCGTTTACCGCCAGGCAGATGCCGACATTTTGTGGCGAATAGCTGTGATCGAGCTGCTGCGCCCGCACCCATTCAAGCGTTCCGTCGCTGCCGTCGTTGACGTGGACGATGATCTGGTGGGCAAAAGCTGAATTCTCGCGAATACTGCGCACGCAGAGCTTCAGAAGTTCAAGATTGTTCCAGGTGGGGATGAGTATCGAAAACATGCCGTGATGATCCTTTGGTTAGCCCATACCTTCTAATATCGAAGCGGTTGGTCGGGTTGGTATATATTTCTAGGCATGTACAGCGACTTTCAACTGCCCTGTCTCCCCTGACAAATCATTGATTGCCGCAATAACTTTGGTTGCCGGAAGCTTCTGCAGGCAATCGCTCAAACTGGCGTTATGGCGATCACAGCCTTCTTCCATGCACGGCACGCAATCACCCGCGCCTTGCACCAGCACCACATTGTTGACGCGCTGGGTGCCCTTCATTCGATAGGGATTGCGAAATTCTTCGTATCCTTTCGGCCATGGTCCCCATTTCACCGGATTGGACGGGCCGAACAGCGCAACGGTGGGGGTACCCAGTGCCGCCGCCATGTGGGTCAGCGCGGTGTCCGGCCCGACATAATACTTGGCGCGGCTGACAAGAAAAGCGCTTTCGGTAAGGCTGAGCTTGCCTGCCACGTTCACCGTGGTCGAGGGCATGGAACGGTATATCTGATCGACATAAGCCAACTCGGCCGGGTCGCTGCTCCCGGTGAGCACGGAACGGATACCCTTTTCCGCGAGCCAGTCGGCCAGTGCTATCCATCCATCCCGTTGCCACATTTTGTAGGTAAATTTGGGTGACATGTGCAGCACTGCAAATGTCTCTGCCCGAATATCGAACGGGAGTGCTGCGGCAACCGAGATTTCATCTGACGGGTTCCAGGCAACAACCACTTCATGGCTGCGTTTGATGCCCAACAAATCCGCCAGTCCGAGATTCGTCAGCACGGTATGGCTGTCAACGTGATTAAAATTTGCCCAGTACGTGAGCAGATATTGCTTCCAGTGCTCCTTTTTGCTGCCATCCTGCATGCCAACTCGTGTCTTCCCGGCGATCCAGGTATACAGGGTCGGCCGGTCACCCAGCAGGGTGGTAAGCGCAAGATCATATCGGCGAAACAAGCTGAGTACCAGGCGCAAGTGCGGCCAAAATCGCGGGCGCGCCGGTACGGTGATCACACGGTCAATGTCCGGATTACCCGAAAGAACCCCCTCCGTACCTTCAAATACCAGCACGTCAATTTTCGCCAGCGGCCACGCCAGGCGCAGCGAACGGATAACGGGCGTGGACAACAACACATCCCCGATGCGCAAAGTTACGGCGACCAATATGCGGTGGGGGGGCTTCAGGATGGCTCCGCTATTATCGGTGTGCCCCGGTTC
>DATKVR010000069.1:0-25606 GCA_035529955.1 Gallionella sp. | reverse complement strand
ACCGCCACCCAGGGATTGGAAGGTGTAAATTGAAAAGTCTCGCTGTCCGAGATAACCGTTACCTTGTCACCCTTGCCGATTTTTTCCTGCATTTCGTAAGCTGCCGGCATGCCGCCGACTCCTGCGCCCATGATTACAATGTGTGCCATGATGCCCCCTCGGTGTGGTTGATTTACATAACTGCCGGTACCATTCTACGCCTAGATGTTGATATAACAGCGTCCTCAAAATCCAAAGCTATACAATACTGTTTGTATCGGACAATCGGACTCCGCCGCTTACACGTTCGATTCCGGACAAATCACGGGCTGAAAATACTTCTGTAAAGCCGGATTGTTGTAACAACGCACGAGCCTGCGCAGCCTGATCATGGCCGTGCTCAAAAATCAACCAACCTTTCGGGCGGAGATGAACTTTGGCTTGTGTGCAAATGAGCCGGATATCGTCCAGTCCGTCTGTGCCGGAAATCAGTGCGTCGCGCGGCTCGAAACGCACATCGCCCTGCGCAAGATGCACATCGCCGGCGGCGATGTAGGGCGGGTTGGAAACAATAATGTCGAAACTTTCACCCTGCACCGCGCCGAACCAGTCGCTCAACAGCAGGCGCACATTGGCGAGGCGATGAGTGTGTGTGTTATGCAACGCCACGTTCAGTGCATCCTGCGAGGCATCCACCGCAACGACCTTGGCATCGGGACGCGCATGGGCGATGCTCAACGCAACTGCGCCGCTGCCCGTTCCCAGATCCAGCACACGGCACGCGCCTTGCTGCGGTATACACCCGCAAGGGGCAGGCCGGTGGGTGCCCGGCGGCGGTGCCGCCACCCTTCCGCACCGCTGCAAAGCCAGTTCGACCAGCAATTCGGTTTCGGGGCGTGGAATCAAAGTGGCGGGCGTGACTTTGAAAGTCAGCCCGTAAAATTCTCTCTCCTCCAGCAGGTAAGCGATCGGCTCGCCAGTCAGGCGTCGCCCAAGCAATGTCGTGTATCGCGCATACTGAGCGGGGTCGAGCGATTGTTCCGGGTGGGTGAGCAGCCAGGCGCGATTCACCTGCAGCACGGCTTGCAACAGGCATTGCACCTCGATGCGTGCGCTGCTGGAATCAATATTCAGCGCGGCTTCCAGCTGCTTGCTATCGTTACGTAGAATGTCCTGTATGGACGATTTCATTTGAATATTATGCAGAAGCGGAATTTCGCGCAGTGTGGACACACTGCCCGCCCTGGAAAATTAATTGAGGACATCTTCCGCCATTGCCGCCAGCTGTTCAGCCTGATGCTCGGCCATCAGCGCGCCGGACAACTCGCTGATATCGCCATCCATGATGGCATCCATTTTGTACAGCGTGAGATTGATGCGATGGTCGGTAATGCGGCCCTGCGGGAAGTTGTAGGTGCGGATGCGCTCCGAACGATCGCCGCTGCCCACCAGATTCTTGCGCGTCGCGGCAGTGGCGGCGTTTTGCTCGCGCACCTGCGCATCCTTGATGCGTGCCGCAAGCACGCGCATTGCCTGTGCCTTGTTCTGGTGCTGCGAGCGGCCGTCCTGGCATTCCACCACCACGCCCGTCGGCAGGTGGGTGATACGCACCGCCGAATCGGTCTTGTTGATGTGCTGGCCGCCTGCGCCGGATGCGCGGAACGTGTCGATGCGCAGGTCGGCAGAATTCAGCACCACGTCGTCGACCTCGTCCACTTCGGGCATGACCGCCACGGTACACGCCGAGGTATGCACGCGCCCCTGTGTTTCAGTGGTCGGTACGCGTTGCACGCGATGTGCGCCGGATTCGAATTTAAGTACCGAGTAAGCGCCCTGTCCGTCTATGCGCGCGATGATCTCCTTGTAGCCGCCCATTTCCCCGGGGCTCTCCGAGATCACTTCCACCTGCCAGCGTTTGCGTTCGGCAAAACGGGAATACATGCGGAACAGGTCGCCGGCAAACAGCGCTGCCTCGTCCCCGCCGGTGCCGGCACGAATTTCCAGAAAAACGCCACGCTCGTCATTCGGGTCTTTGGGCAGCAATTGCTTTTGCAATTCACTGTCAAGTTGCGCCAGATTCGCTTCACCCTGCTTGATCTCGACTTCGGCAAATTCCCTCATCTCGGGGTCTTTGGCCATTTCCTCGGCCGCTCCGATGTCCGCCTGGCATGCCAGATAGGTGTGATACAACTCAACGACCGGTTCCAGTTCGGCACGTTCGCGGTTCAACTTGCGAAACGTGTCCATGTTTTTTGTGGCTTCTTCGGTACTCAGGAGTTGATTGACTTCAAGCAGTCGCTCGCTCAGCTGAGCGAGCTTGGCGGTAATGCTGGGGTTCATTCGGCTGGGGTTTACTCGTCGTGGTGGAGGTGATAAAGGCGGTGGATCACCTCAAGGAAAGCTTCGCGGTCGCTGCTTTGCGCCTGGTTCAGCGCGTGGGTAGGCGCGTGCAAAAATTTATTGGTCAGGCTGCTGCTCATGGCTTCCAGCACCTTTTCCGGATTCTCGCCCTTGGCCAGCATGCGCAGTGCTTTTTCCACTTCCACGCGGCGGTGGCGTTCGGCATGGTCGCGCAGCGCGCGTATGGCCGGGACTGCTTCGCGGGATTCCATCCAGTGCAGAAAATCAGACACGCTGGAATCGATGATGACCTCTGCTTCCTTGACCGCGCCCTGGCGCGCATCCAGGCCGTCCTTCACCACTGCGGCGATGTCGTCCACGGTGTACAGGAACACATCATCCAGTGTGGAAACTTCCGCTTCAACGTCGCGCGGGACGGCCAGGTCCACGATGAACAGGGGGCGGTGCTTGCGCGCCTTGAGCGCGCTCTCCACCATGCCCTTGCCGAGGATAGGCAACTGGCTGGCGGTACAGGTGACGATGATGTCGTGGTGCGCCAGCTGTTCCGGCAGATCGGTCAGCGTGATCGCCGTGCCGTTGATGCGCCGCGCCAGTGTTTGCGCGCGCTCCAGCGTGCGGTTGGCGACGGTGATGTGCTTGGGCGAACGCGCGGCGAAATGCACCGCGTTGAGTTCGATCATTTCGCCCGCGCCGATGAACAACACGCGCTGATCTGAGATGCTCGGAAAAATGCGCTCGGCCAGCCGTACCGCGGCGGCGGCCATGGACACCAGGTTTGCGCCGATCTCGGTCTGGGTGCGCACGTCCTTGGCCACCGAAAAAGTGCGCTGAAACAGCTTGTGCAGCAGGAAGCCCAGCGTGCCGGCCTGCTCGGCCTGGCGCACCGCCTGTTTCATCTGGCCGAGAATCTGCGGCTCGCCCAGCACCATGGAGTCGAGTCCGCTCGCCACGCGGAACGAATGCTTCACCGCCTGTTCGCGCGGCAGGGTATAAAGATAGGGTTCGATTTCCTGGCGGGGCAGATGGTGATACTGGGCCAGCCAGTCAATGGCATGTCCGGGGTGCGCGGCATTGCAGTACAGTTCCATGCGGTTGCAGGTGGACAGGATCGCCGCCTCTTTCGCCGCACCGTTTTCCACCAGGTCGCGCAGCGCGTTCTCCATCCCGTCCTCATTGAACGCGACCTGCTCGCGCACGGCCAGCGGCGCGGTTTGGTGGTTGATACCAAAGGTGAAGAGCTGCATTTCTAGCGCATCCCGAACGGTGAACTGCAAAATTGTTGCGGATTATAGACCGAACGGTGCCGTAATGCCATCCGGCCGGGCAGGCCTATCCTGGGTTTTACTCGGGTATTCGGGCTAGAATGCGCGCCAGCAAAATTTCCGGACGAATCGACCCGTATGGCCATCAAAGCAACCGTGTTCAAAGTCACGCTCCAGATTGCCGACATGGATCAACATTATTACGCCGACCATGCGCTGACGCTGGCGCGCCATCCTTCCGAAACCGACGAGCGCATGATGGTGCGCCTGCTCGCCTTCGCGCTGTATGCCGACGCAGGGCTGGCGTTCGGCAAAGGTATCAGCAGCGACGAAGAACCCGACCTGTGGCACAAGGACCTTACCGGTGCGATCGAGCGCTGGATAGAGGTTGGCCTGCCCGATGAGCGCGTCATCCGCAAAGCCAGCGGGCGCGCGAATCAGGTGGTGGTGGTCAGTTACGGGCGCGCCGCCGATATCTGGTGGAACGAAAACCGCGATAAATTGCAACGCCTGAACAACCTCACTGTGCTCAAGCTGGCCAGCGAGACCACGCTGGCCCTTGCCGCACTGGTCAGCCGCACCATGCAACTGCAATGCACCCTGCAGGAAGGCCACATCATGGTGACCAGCGATGCCGGCATGATAGAGGTCGAGCCGAAAGTATTGCAGGGCGACTTTCGTCCGGCATCATGAGGGACCAGGGATGAATCGGGGATGACCGCGAAACCATTGCCATGCCCTTGCGGTGGTGCCGACTATGCCGCATGCTGCGGCCGCTATCACGACGGCGAACCGGCTCCGGATGCCTTGGCACTGATGCGCTCGCGCTACAGTGCCTATGTGCTGAAGCTGGAACCTTATCTGCTCGCCACCTGGCATCCCGGCACGCGACCCGCCTCTTTGGACCTTGTCTCCGAAAACGCAAAATGGCTGGGGCTTGAGGTGAAAAAACACACACCGGAATCAGTACAGCGCGCCAGCGTGGAATTCGTTGCACGCTACAAGATCGGCGGTCGCGCCGCGCGTTTGCATGAGGTCAGCCGCTTTGTGCGCGAGGATGGGCGGTGGTTTTATCTTGACGGGGAATTCAACGAGCAGGCTTAACAGCGGTTATCCCGCCAGCGCTGCTGCTGCAATCCCTGCTTCAGGAACAGGTCCCTGGCGACCTGCAGTTGTGCCCCGGTGCCGACGGCGTAAACATCGAAGCGATGCAGGTTGGGGTAATCGCGGGCGATATTGGCCAGTATCGTTGCGGTTTCGATAGTCTGCAGGTGCGGAATGTAGGTGAAATTGTCCAGCGCATCTGCCCATGAACGGCACAGGTTGTTCTGATAGTGCCCGGCATCGTCCGCCAGCCAGTGCAAGTCTATGGACTCGGCCAGGTCGAGCGACATCGCATGCTGGACCAGGCTTTTGATCGGCGCGAAACCCACACCGAATGCGACGAAGATAAGGGGGCGTGTGGAAGCGTCTTCCAGCACGAATTCGCCGTAGGGTCCTTCCACCTCCACACTGTCATTCGCTTTCAATCCGCCGAACAGCAATTCTGAAAAAGCATCGTCCGGTTTGCGCAATACCTGGATCTCGATGTGTCTTTCCTCGCACGGGCAGCTGGCAATTGCATATTCACCGCTTTCGCCCTGTGCCGACAAACGGATCGACTGCCCGGCGAGAAAATGCAGGCGCTGGCTGCGCGGTGCCTGCAAATGCAGCGCGGCCACCTGCGGATTGAACACCTCCACCGACTTGACCCTGGTCGCAAGTTGCTGTTCCGGAATGTCCTGCGCACCGGCCACGCCGGCCTCGATCACCACATCGTTGACCGCCGCGCAGGAACACATCAGGATCACACCGGCATCCTTCTCGGCCTGGCTCAGCACATAGTCATGGGCATGGACTTTCTTGACCTCGCCCGATATCAAG
Organism: Gallionella sp.; assembly: GCA_035529955.1. GTDB lineage: Bacteria > Pseudomonadota > Gammaproteobacteria > Burkholderiales > Gallionellaceae > Gallionella. The sequence continues at coordinate 20,081 of DATKVR010000069.1, read as the reverse complement.
CGCGCCCGGCATTCGCCGCAATTGCCGTTGCTGCAGCCGTAGTTGAGCGATACCCCGGCACGCAGCGCGGCTTCCAGTAGTGTGTCATTGCCCTCGACGGTAAATTCGTGGCCGCTGGGCTGTATGGTGACGTGTGCCGACATGATCCTGAGTATCCTTTCCTGTGCGATAACTGCCTGTACTTTTGCCGCGTCGGGCGGCATTTCCGCCAAATGGCGCACGATGAACGCGCGCAAGCTGTGCAATGCATGACGTGTCTCCCTGCTCTGGCCTTCTTCCATTTCGTCGATTTTCTCGTCCAGCCACGACAACACCTGGCTGTAATGCATCAGCAGTGCCTTGGTGGCGGCATACTCGTTGCCCAGCTCGATCAGTCGTGCCGACAATACCTCCTGGTCAGGCATGGCACGTTCGAACACGCGCTTGCCGAAGGCCTTCTCCTTGATCTCGGTGACACGGCGCAATTCCGCATCGTCATCCCATTTGGCATCGGGAAAGGCGCGCAGCAACTCGTTCAACTCGACCATGCCGTCGAAGGTTTCCAGCGTGCCGCCGCGTATCATTTCCTGCAAGGCATGGCGGGAAATTCCAACCAGCCTGGTGACGCGGGAAAGGGGGAGGAAATGGCTCATGGGAACATCTTAACGTCAGCGCGGAAATTGTGAAACCGTGTCCTGCCGCTCGCGGGCGGATACGCAAACGTTTTATTATCACCCGCCTGTTCTGCTAAAGTCCGTTCATGAGCAAATTGACTTTGGACCGTATCCTGCAATCGCAGGGTTTTGGCACGCGCAAGTGGTGCGGGGAGCTGGTCGCCGGCGGAGAGGTGAGCATCGCGGGACAGATCATCAGCGACAACCGCGCTGCCATCGAGACCGTCGGACTGGTATTCAAGATATTCGGCGAGTCATGGGCATATCGCGAGCATGTCTATATCGCGCTGAACAAGCCGGCCGATTTCGAGTGCTCGCGGAAGGCCAGTCACCACCCCGGTGTGCTGACCATCCTGCCGGAGCAATTCACGCGGCGCGATGTGCAGCCGGTGGGCCGTCTCGATCATGACACCACCGGCCTGTTGCTGATGTCGGATGACGGGCCGTTCATCCACACCCAGTCTTCGCCCAAACGGCACATCCCCAAAGTCTATGTCGCCACCACGCATGACCCGGTCACCCCGGAACTGGTCGCAAAATTATTGTCCGGCGTGAAACTGCACGACGAACCGGCACCGCTCGCGGCTTTGACCTGCAACATGGTCGAAAGTCACGGCATCGAGCTCGTGCTGGAACAGGGTAAATACCACCAGGTCAAGCGCATGCTGGCCGCCGCCGGCAACCATTGTGTCGCGTTGCGGCGCACGCAGATCGGCGGCTTGAAACTCGACACGCTGGGACTGGCGGAGGGCGAATGGTGTTATCTGGACGATGCGCAACTTGCGCTGCTGGCGCCGGCCTGAGCTTGATCAAACAGGACTTGGTTTGCGCTACAGGTTAAAATCCGCTTTTGCTTTTTAACCAATCCACTGTGGGTGCCTCTGAAAATTCAGAGTTCGCCCAAATGCCCCACAAGGGGACGCCGATCCGCTACGGGCAAAAACAGCCCGTGCGGAGTCGTCAGCAAGGCGTGGGAAAACGAAGTTTCAGTGAAGGGTAACCGTCAGGTTGGCCGTAACTAAAAATTTCGCAGCGCCGCATATCGAAATGTATGTGAGCAAGATATTTTTTCCACAACGCAGCATAACCAGCCACTTGGCCGCCGTTTTTTGGCGACTTAGTGGAATGGCTAGTTGTCGCTACAGTTGGGATACAACGAAGTTGCAGTGAAGGCTAACCTTCAGGTTATGCCGTAACTAAAATCTGGATTTTTAGAGGTACCCAATGTCTATACAGTGGTTTCCCGGTCACATGACTTCGGCACGCAGAAAAGCGGCCGAGACGATGGAGTTCACCGATGTCGTGATCGAGGTGCTCGACGCACGCCTGCCCGAAGCGAGTTGCAATCCGATGATCACCGAATTGCGCCTGCATCGCCAGCGCCCCTGTCTGAAGATACTCAACAAGGCCGATCTCGCCGATCCCGAAGCCACCAAGGCCTGGCTGGATTTTTACAACAAACAGCCGGGGGTCAGGGCGGTCGCGCTGAGCTGCAGGAATGCAAGCGATGCCGCCCGTGTGCCAAGCCTGTGCCAGCCGCTTGCCCCGCATCGCGACAGTACCCACAAACCGCTGCGCATGATGATCATGGGTATCCCCAATGTCGGCAAATCCACGCTGATGAACATGCTGCTCAAACGCCGGGTTGCCAACGTCGGTGACGAACCTGCCGTGACCAAGTCGCAGCAGTGCCATAAGCTGAATGACCATATGACCCTGACCGATTCGCCGGGCCTGCTGTGGCCCAAGATCGAAAAGCCGGAAGACGGGCTGAAGCTCGCCACCATACACGCCATCGGCCGCAACGCAGTCATCGAAGAAGAGGTTGCCGAATTCCTCGCCACCATGCTGCTTGCGCGCTACCCGGGTATGCTTGCCGCGCGATTTGGTATAGACGAGGCGGGGCTGGACGGCGTGGATGTGATCGAAGCCATCGCAAAGAAACGCGGTTGCCTGCTCAAAGGGCGCGGCGGTGAACCTGATCTGGAAAAGGCGGCAATGATCCTGCTGACCGAATACCGCAGCGGCAAACTGGGCCGTATCAGCCTGGAGACGCCGGTGGCGGGTTCAGCACACTGTAACTGACAAACGACAAGGCCAGCTTTACGCTGGCCTTGTTACTCATGCAGAGTTGAATACGGATCAAACTCCTTCTCAGTCTCCGCGATCTCCGCGATCTCCGCGATCTCCACGATCTCCACGATCTCCACGATCTCCACGATCTCCACGATCTCTGCCTGGGTTTCCTTCGTCCCTGCGATCATGTGCTCTGTCTTCATGATCACGGCGATCACCGTTCCGATATCCTTCATCATGGCGATCATGGTAATTCGGTTGATACCTGCCCTCTTTCACGAAATATACCGGTCGATTGCACGCGTCGTAGCGGTGGCAATACCTGGCCCAGTGCCTCGCCTGATTGGGTGGAACATGCAAATACAAGGGTTCGACCACTTCGCCGCGGCGTCGTGGGACAATCATCATTGGTTGTACATTGATAACCTGTGGAGGCGGGGCATTGCCGAACTGCACCTGGCCATAGACACCCGGGCTGATTTCACCGCCGATATTCAGGTTGATGATGGGTGTCCCGGCGCGGGCTGACAGGCTGGTAAGCATTAATATGACAAAAGACGCGGCTGCTATGGACTTCATGATTTTCCTTTCAGAATTATTTGTTGTATAACGCGCCAACCCGGTTTGCCGCTGACATCATTTCGCGTGCGTTGCAGAGTAGTATTGTATCGATATCCGTCGGAACGGGTGAACGGCTTGATTCCGGAACGATATTTTCCGTTCAGCGCATGAAGCGATCTTGTTGCCGTGCCATTATGATTTTCCTTGATGTTGGGCGCGGTATATCATCGACGAAAATACCCCGTTGCCCTGCAAAACGAAACACGGGATTCTATTTCTCAGGCTAAACGACAAGAGGCTAACTTGACTTCGATCCAAAGCGTGCTGGCTGCATTCGCCATCATCCTGGTTGACCTCCTTGGCCGAGCCGGACTGGACAAGGTCCTGGCTCTGGCGGGAGGACCGACCATGGTGGCACTGTGGGCGCAACTTCAGTCGGTGGTTGAACTGGTCAGCGCGGTGACGATGGCAGGGGTGTTGCAGGGCCTGACGGTGCTGATCACCCAGGTGGACACGGTTCGCGATGAACGCTGCCTGTTGCGGAATGCGCTCAGGCTGGGCCTGGGCACCTCGCTGGCCGTCGCGCTGCTGGTGGCGCTGGCTTCACCCGAACTGGCGGTCTGGCTGACACGCGGCAGGATCGAAACCGGATTGTTCGTGCTGGCGGCACTGGCCGGCTGCATCACGGTCGTTCCGGCGACGCTTAATGCGTACTGGCTGGGCAAACACCTGCAGCAGCGCATGCTGGTGCTCGCTTTGCTGGGCAGCCTGATATTGCTGCTGGTCGCTGCAAGCGCGTGGTTCGGCATTTCCCTGCGCGGCCTGATATGGACGCAGACGCTGTTGCTGGCCGTGCTGGGCCTGGCGATCTGGCATTATCTGCAAAAACTGCGGCAGCCCCAGAATGAACACGGCAGGGAATATTACCGCAAGCTGGTGAAGTTCGTGCCGGTGGGCCTGGCCATCGGTATCATGAGCCCGGTGTCGATGCTGCTGGTGCGCAGCATGCTGTCTGGCTCGATTTCATGGAACGACGTCGGATTTCTGCAGGCGCTGTGGCGATCCACCGAGTGGGTGACTGCCACCGCGGCGGGCGTGCTGTCGCTGATCTTCCTGCCGCGTTTCAGCAGCACTTACGGCTCGGCGCGATTCAAACGCGAAATGCTGCGTGCCGGCGTGATGGTGCTGGTCCCGGCGGCTTTTTTACTGCTGCTGATCTACTTCAATCAGCGCTTCATGCTGGCGCTGCTGTATGACACGCGCTTTGTGGTGAGCAATCAGACGGCGGCGCTGATCATGCTGGGCAGCTGGATACGTATCGCGTCGTGGCTGTTCCTGTTCGGGCTATTCTCCGCGCACCGCACCCGCCTGATCATGGCGGGCGAGATTTTGTCGCTCCCGCTTTACGCGTTTTTGTTGTGGATGTTTGCCGACGGGATGACGCTGGAACGCACGGCGTGGCTGTATGTGGCCAGTTATCTTGTATATCTCGGTTTCAACGCTGCGGCGTTGCTGTATTCATTGCGCAGAACCGGCATCGACGCGAGCGAAGTCGAACTTGCGTAGCCACGGCATCTTGCCGGCATCGACTGTTGCCGCGGGAAAATATCGATGGGGTTTGTCCGCGCTTGGCAAATTGCCCGTGCAAATTGTGTACAATCCCGCACGATATCAGGTTTCGTGCGCAATCCCGGGCAGGGATGATTGCCCGAATGACACACTTCACCCGTGTTCGGTGAAATGAACGACAAGGAGCGATAGATGGCAAAGTTCACACAAATGGCTCGCGGACTCTGGATGGTGGCGGTGATCGCCGGACTTGCGGGTTGCGGCGAGAGCGAGCAGGCGAAGCCGGCCCCCAAACCGGCGCCACCCCCCCCGGTGCCGCACACAGTCGGCGGTTCGGTTTCCGGGCTTCCCGGCAGCGGACTGGTACTCCAGCTGAACGGAGCGAACGACCTGCCGGTCGGCGCCAACGGAAAATTCAGTTTCCCCAAAGCACTGGCCAGAGGAAACGCCTATACCGTCTCAGTCAAGGCCTCGCCTTCCATCCCTGTCAAACAGACTTGCAGGGTCGATCAGGGCAACGGCAATATGGCCAACACGAATATCAACAACATCGTTGTCACTTGCACCACCGTGAGTTTTGCCGTCGGTGGCACCGTTGCCGGACTTGCCGGCAAGGGAACGGGGAAAGCGCTGGTGCTGCAGCTGAACGGGGCAAACGACCTGACGATCACAAGCAATGGCAAATTCATTTTCCCCGATGTCCGCCTGCCCGATGGCAGTGACTACAGCGTGTCCATCAAGAAGACACCGGCCGGGAAAAAGTGCACGATCAAGCCAGTCAGCCTGGCTTTTGACAAGGACACGCTGAATATCGTCTCCGTCAGCTGTTCCAAAAATGCCAGGCGAAAATAAGCGGGGGCATCGTGCCGGGCAACACGCCTTCCGCGTACCGGGAAAATAATTTTTAGTTTCGGCGCTATCTTCCGATTGGGATTCTGTATAATTAAAAGGCCAATGAGGCACAGCAAATTCACTGATGTTGAGCATAGATCTTGATTAACCGATGAAATTCCCCCTGCCGGAACAGCACCTGATTCTGGACTGGAAGCGCCGTCTTGTGTTCTGGAGCGGGGCTGTCAGCGTGGGGCTGGTTGCGATACTGTTTGCGGTTGCCTCGAACTGGGCGAACGACGTGTTTCACAAGATGCTGGCCATTTCGCCTTATCTGCCCCTGTTGGTCACGCCTCTCGGGCTCGCGCTGATCGTCTATATAACCCGAAAGTACTTTCCCGGAGCACAGGGCAGCGGCATTCCGCAGGTCATCGCATCGCTTGACCCGAAAGAAAGCAGCAAAGTACGCGAACAGGTTCTGTCGTTGCGCGTGACGATCGGGAAAATCCTGCTGACTATCTTTGGGCTGATGTGTGGAACTGCGGTTGGCCGCGAAGGCCCCACCGTGCAGATCGGCGCATCCATCATGCACAAACTGGGCAGTCTTGCCCGTTTTCCCAAGCACGATCTGGAAAAGGGACTGATCCTCGCCGGTGCCGCCGCCGGCGTTGCTGCCGCGTTCAATACGCCGTTGGCAGGTATCGTGTTCGCCATCGAGGAGATGAGCCGCTCCTTCGAAGAACACAACAGCACAACCATTTTGATGACGGTGCTCATCGCCGGTATCGCTTCGCTTGCCGTGCTCGGGAATTATTCCTATTTTGGCCATACTTCCGAATCGATGGGTTTCGGCAAGGAATGGTATGTGGTGGTTTTTTGCGGCATTATCGGGGGGCTGCTGGGCGGCGTGTTCAGCCGTACACTGATCGAAGTCAACAAAGGCCTGAGGGGCCGTATCGGTGCCTGGATTCATGAGCAGCCGGTTGCATTCGCTGCAGTCTGCGGCTTGTTGCTGGTGCTGGTGGGGCTGGCTTCGGGCAACAACACTTACGGCAGCGGATACATCGAGGCAAAAACACTGGTCGATGGCAACTCGACATTGCCGGGAAGCTACGGCCTGCTGAAAATGATCGCCACGGCGATTTCCTACGTCAGCGGGATACCCGGTGGAATCATGGCACCCACGCTGTCCGCCGGTGCGGGATTTGGCGCCAACATCGCGCCATTCTTTCCCTCCGTGCCGGTGGGCGCAACCATCATACTCGGCATGGTTGCCTATTTTTCCGGCGTCACGCAGGCACCGATCACTGCCTTCGTGATTGTCATGGAAATGATCGACAACCACGAAATGGTATTGCCGCTGATGGCGGCCGCGTTTATTGCCAAAGCCTGCTCGCGGCTGGTCTGCCCGACGCCGATATTCCACACGATGGCGGAGAATTTCATCTACAAGCCGCCACCGGCCAAGAAGGATGTTGGTACCCAGACTGCGTTCATTCAGCGCGAGTCTGACTAGCAATACCGATCAGTCCGACAATACCGATCAGTCCGAACGGCTGATCGATGGGCAATTTGGGAGGGTCCCTCCTTCAACGGCTAATTGGCCTTGCTGACAAAAAGCGTCCGTGTAGGGTAAGCGAACTCGATTTTTTCCTTTTCAAACGTCTCGAAAATCTCCAGATTGATCGCCTGCTGTATATCCATGTATTTGGTGTAGTCCGCGCCGTTCACGTAATAGACGAATTCAAAATCCAGGCTGGAATCGCCATAAGATGCAAAATGCCCCCGGTCGAACGTGGTGTCCTGCTGCTCCTCGATGATGCGTTTGACGATTGCAGGAATGGCTCTCAGTTTTTCGGAAGGCGTTTGATAAACCATGCCCAGTTTGAAAACGACCCTGCGCTTCTCCATCTTCTTGAAATTATGGACGCGGGAATTGGTCAGGTCCTTGTTGGAAAAAATCAGTATTTCTCCGCCTATCGCGCGAATCCGGGTGGTCTTTATCCCGATATATTCAACGGCACCCATCTTGTCGCCTACCACGATGAAATCCCCTATCGCGAACGGTTTGTCGAAGAAAATCACGAAATAACCGAACATGTCCCCCAGCACAGCCTGGGCAGCCAGTGCTACCGCGATACCGCCGACTCCCAGCCCTGCTACCACGGCCGAAATTTTTACCCCCATGTTGTCCAGCACGAAGACAAGTGCGATCATCCAGATTAGAAAATTGACCAGTCCGCGGATACCCTTGAGTTGTTTGTCGCTTCCGTCAGAGAGGGCTGAATTGTTCAGGTAGGATTCGAGGCCAAAATTAACCGCAGAAATTATTGCCCTGACGGCAAGCACCGTGACCGCGATAATCGCGGCAATTCTCAGGCCATGTTCAAACTCGGTCGAGAGCACCAGCGTGTGCAGTGCAGCGTAGAAGATACCCAGGTAAATGGACGGTACGAGAAATCGATCGATTGCACTGACCAGCAGATTATCGAATGAAGATTCCGTCGAATCGGCCCATTTTTTCAGCCGGCCCAACACGTATCGCTTGAATATGTGGACAGTCAGCATGCCGCCAAGAAAGATCGCGAGCGAAGTCAGGTATTCGCGCACGGTGTTGCTGAAAATGGAATGGTTCAGGATTTCCTGCATATGATTTCCTTGTTTTTTGGGCTGTCCAAGGTGATGCGAGGGCATCGGAGCATGATGCAGGACAACCGGGAACCGCTGATTGTCCTGCCGGATCAGCCGCCGGATGTTTTCGGCAGTCTGCGGCTATTATACTGGCTACGCCAGATGGGTTCGCCGATGCGCAAATATGACAATAAATTATATCGCGTGGCCAAGCACTCCCCGGGATATTGCCCTGTCAGTGCCATGGTTTTGGAGCCTGGCCGCAACAACCGCCCCATCCTTGCGTGCAGACTCCGGAGGAGTATTATCTGCTGCAGCGAAATAATTCGAGCTTTGCAGTTTTCGCATCACGCACTTATCCAAAGGAGAACAGCATGACCAAAAGCACAAGCATGACCACTGCACTCGGTGGCACACCGGTAAAACTTTACGGGGATTTTCCGCAAGTTGGCAAACCCGCGCCTTCCTTCTCATTGGTGAACAAGGATCTGCAAGACGTCACGCTGGGCAGTTACGGCAACAAGCGCAAAGTGCTGAATATCGTGCCCAGTCTGGATACACCGACCTGCCAGGCTTCTGCGCGCCGTTTCAACAAGGAAGCGGCCGGCCTGAGCAACACGGTGGTGATCAATATTTCTGCCGATCTGCCCTTCGCGATGGCCCGCTTCTGCAGCAGCGAGGGATTGGACAATGTGGACAATCTGTCCGTGATGCGCGGGCGCGAGTTCATGCGCGACTATGGCGTCAAAATCGCGGACGGACCGCTGGCCGGACTTACTGCGCGCGCGGTGGTCGTGCTTGACGGCAACAATCAGGTGCGCTATACCGAAATGGTCAGCGATATCAAGAAAGAGCCCAACTACGAAGCGGCGCTGGCGGCATTGAAATCCTTTTGATCTGTGTTGCACCGGCAAGCTAACGGCATCACCGGCGCACCGTGAAAAAGGTGTGCCAAAATATCCGGGTACGGTGAACTATTGGCACGTCATCGAGTCCCATCCCCCGGTCCATGAGACATACCCGCCAACCCGGTTCATAAACGGAGATTAAATTGAGCAATCCGATATCCAAACGATTCATCTATTTCATTGTTGTTATGCTGGCCCTGTCATCAATCACGCTGGTTACCGGCTGCTCGCAAAAGCCCACTGCCGAGGAGAATGCGGCGCAAATCCAGGCTGCGGTCGACAAGGCGGTTGCCGAAGCCAAGCAACAGTTCATCACCGATCAGCAGGCCGCGGACAAAGCCAGGCAGGAAGCGGCTGCCCAGGCTGAAGAAAATCGAAAACAGAAAGCGGCAGAGGCGGCGGCCGAGAAAAAACGGCGCATCGCCGAACAGCGCAAGGCTGCAGAAAGAGCCAGATCGCAGCGGGCCATGGCAAGTCGGCCCCCCGCGCCAAAAGCGGTCTGCGCCAACTGCGGTGTGGTCATGTCCATCACCCCGGTTGAAACGGAAGGGCAGGGCTCGGGTCTGGGCGTGATTGCCGGCGGGTTGCTGGGTGGATTGCTGGGTCATCAGGTGGGCAATGGTACGGGCCGTGACCTGGCTACGGTCGCCGGTGCGGTCGGCGGCGCGGTTGCCGGCAACAAGATCGAGAAGAATGCGAAAAAAGCCACGTCCTACGATATCACGGTCAGACTGGATAACGGCGAAACCGTCAAATTCAATCAGACAACTGTGCCTACCCTGGCGATAGACGAGCGGGTAAAAATCGAAAATGGCCGTGTCGTGAAATACTGACAGCGCACAGTGATCGGGTTGCGCAACGGCGCCTGACGCTATCGGGCCTTCAGAGCCCCATCAACAACAGCCACAGCGGCAGCGTCAGCGCCGACAGCAGCGTGCTGAGCATCACCTGCGCTGCGATCGTGTCGCCGTCGCCGCCCATGCGTTTGGCCAGCACGTATGACACCGTGGAGACCGGCAACGCGGCCATCAACACCGGGATGTGGAAATACAAGCCGCTCAACCCGAATGCCGTGGCCAGACCCCATGCGATGGCGGGCAGCACCAGCAACTTTACCGCCACGCCATACCACAGCGTGCCGGGATGACTGTGCAGCCCCTGCATGCGCAGTCCCGCGCCGACCGCGACCAGACCCAGCGGCAGCGAGGCTTGCGACAACAAACCCAGCGTGGCGTTGAACATCGCCGGCAATGAAATACCCGCAAGGCTGAACGCGATGCCGCCCCCGGTGGCGATGATCAACGGGTTAAGCAGGATCTCCTTGAGCCAGTGGCTCTCGCTGTGGCGCGCCAGCATCAGCACCGAAGCGACGTTGGCGAGCGGCACCATGAAACCCATCAGCAGACCGATCGCGGCGAGCCCCTCGTGTCCGTGCAATCCCCCGGCGATCGCGAGGCCGACATAGCTGTTGAAGCGGAAAGAAGTCTGGAAGGTTGCGGAGTACACTTTGGCCGGCGCATGCAGAAAATATTTCGCGACATAGCCCAGCACCATACCGGCACACATGAACAGCGTGGCGACGATCAGCATCGGCGTGTCAGCGCGCAGGTCGATCTCGAAATGCGCGAGCGCATGGAACAGCAGCGCGGGGAAGAACACGTAGTAGATCAGCCGGTCCAGCTGCGGCCAGAAGTCCTCGCGCTGACCGAACCAACGGCGCATCGCCACGCCCAGCAGGATCAGCAGGAAAATCGGGATGATGGTTTGCGCGACGGACATGGATGTTTGCTACCCAAAAGTCCCGTATATTAATCAATGCCGGCCGCTTAATCTATTTGTTCCGCTACACTGATCGGGAAAATCATCCGGACTGGCGAGGATCGCCGCTCCTGCCCCGGGTGGCTTTCGATGCAGTTTGCCGCGCCTTGCCGCCAATGAAATTCAGCGTGCCGCTACTCGGGCACACCCTGCCACAGCATGTCGTAGCCCAGTTCCTTGCTGTCCGTGCACAGTTTGCCCAATGCGGCAAATTTGTCCCTGAATGCTTTGTCGGCATGCGACTTTTCATGTTCCTCGAACGACTTCCAGTAGGTGACGATGGCAACATGGCTGTCCTCCGCCCCGGTGCCGCTCAGCGATCCTTCCTCCGAGACAAACCCCGAGAACTGGAAAACCTGTCCGGCGACAAAACCGCCCTTGTCCCCGCCATAGGTATCCTTGACGACATTGCACATTTCACCCAGGGCAAGTTCGACATCCTCCATATTGACGCCGGGTTTCAGTTTGACCGTGTTGAAAAGCATTTTTACACCGAATGGAATGGTAATTGGGGTATACATAATCAACCCTCCTGAATGATGAGTTTCGAAACCGTCTGCCTCGGTTTGACCAAAGCAGCCATCCAATGGGAATGAACCATTGACGTGGAATACATGTTGGGGCAGGACTCTGAAAGTTCAATATGCACGCAGCGCAATATCCGTTCCGAACAGGAAGGATACACGCAATAAATGCCGATTGAATACTTGATCAGCGGGGTGTAGAGTTATCCGCGCCGGTTACAAGTTGAATTGATTGAAACGCATATCAATAGCGTGAATGCCATGGTATCAAACCACGATTAGCGGAGAGAACATGAACAGGAAAATTCACACCGTAATTGCCGTTGTTGTGACCGCTCTTGTTACCAGCGGTTGCGTAAGCACCGCGAAGTTCGAAAAGATGCAAGCGGCGAAGAACGGGGATATTTCAACGCTGCAGCAGCAACAGGCGGATCTGGAAAAGCAAAAGCTCGCAGCGGAACAGGACAATGCCACGTTGAGGCAGCAGCTTGCGACCTGTGACCAGCAGAACACCTCCATGCAGGAGCAGGTTGGGTTTCTGGAACAGCAGCGGGCGGTGTTGCTCGCTGCCTGCAAGCAGCATCAGGAACAATACGACGCGCTGGTGAAGGACTTGTCCAAGGAGGTGGAGAAGGGTCAGCTCCAGGTGCGGCAATACAAGGACATGCTGACCGTTGATCTGGCGGAGCAAATATTCTTCGACTCGGGCCGGGCAACGCTGAAGCCGGGCGGCAAGAAAGTATTGAAAAAAGTCGGCGATGCGCTGAAAGGGTATCGGGACAAGATCATCCGGGTCGTGGGTTATACCGACAATGTGCCGGTCGCCAAATCCCTGCAGGGACGATACCCGACCAACTGGGAGCTGTCCGTCGCGCGCGCGACCACCGTGGTGCGCTTTCTGCAGGATATCGGCGTACCACCGGAACGCATGGTGGCATCCGGCAGGGGAGAATACGATCCTGTCGCATCGAACGATACCCCGGAAGGGCGCCAGAAAAACCGCAGGATCGAGATCACGCTGATCGACCAGAGTCTGGAAAACGAAATGCAGAAGTCGATCCATTGACAACCGGTTCCGGATTAACGCACCAACCAGTTCACATCAACCCACTCAACGGAGAACAACATGTATAGATTGCATAAGGTTAATCTGCCGGTAATCCTGCTTGCAGCGCTGGCATTGTCGGCTTGCGCGACCCAGTCGAAGCCGGAGGCCAGCGCGCCCGCAGCGGCTGCAGTGGCTGCCGAGCCGACCGTAACTGCCGCCCCCGCCCCCGCCCCTGTCGCCGAACAGGCGACGCCCGCTCCCGCGGCGACGGCCGAAGTGCCCGCACCCAAACCGGCGGTCAGGAAGGCCAGGAAACACAGGAAAGTGATGAAGAAAGCAGTTGTGACTGCCCCGGCCAAACCGGTGGAAGCGGTACCCGCCCCCGTTGCCGCTCCGGTATCCGCGGTGCAACCTGAGGTCCCGGCCGCTGCAACATCGGCTCCGCCCGTAACGACGCCGGCAGCGGTGCCGCCGGTTGGGGAACAGGGATTCCTGGAAAGTTACTGGACATGGCTGCTCGGCATCATCCTGGTCGCAGCCCTGGCGCTGTGGTGGTTGCTGGCAGGGAAAAAGAAGGAATAGCCGTCCAGCCGGATGTGCCGCTCAGCGGCGCATCCCTTCACGGAAGATAACCCGGCCCGAAAGATAGCCCGGAATCGGTCGCGATTCCGGGCTATCGATCCGTCTGGGCGATGAAGCGCTGCAGTGTCGTCGCATCGAACGGCCAGCCGAGCTCCGCGCCGTTGTCAACGCGCCGCACCACGGGAATGCGCATGCCGTATTTTTGAAGCAACGCCTCATCTTCGGCGATGTCGGTATATTCGGCCGTTACCCCCGCCGCATGAAGCACCGCCTCGGCCTGTTCGCACAAATGGCAGAATCGGGTTCCGTATAGCAACAGCTTCATTTCCACCTTTCCATGCGCGGGCGTTGTTCTAGTCGGCCGAAATGCCCAGCTCCGTATACAGCTTGCCGACCAGTGCGCGCAGATCATCCAGTTCGCCTTCCAGTTTGGCGACGTTTGCCTTGAGCGCGGCGATCTCGCCCACCGTCACATCGCCAGTATGACCGGCGGATACAGCGGCATGTTGTTCGACAGCGGGCGCGCCGGAGAGCAGATGTGTCCAGCGGTTCTCGCGCGCGCCGGGCTGGCGCGGCATTTCCATCACCAGCGCACCGGCCTCGCGTTCTGCCAGCTCCACCAGAAAACTTTCCACCGAAGAGATATCGGCGAACCTGTGCAGGCGTTCGCTGTTGATGCGCAACTCGCCGGCCGTCTGCGGCCCGCGCAACATCAGCATGGTCAGCAATGCCATGGACTGCGCGGGAATGTGCAGCACCCGCTCGATGTTGTGCGCATAACGCGCCACCCGCCCGCCGCTCGACTCCATCACCAGCGACAGGGACTTCAGGCTATCCAGCGCAGCCTGCACCTCGGATTCCGATGCCTCGATGATCGGGTCGCGGCTGGTCTTCTGGTTACAGCCGGATACCAACGTGTTCAGCGTCAGCGGATAAGTATCCGGCACCGTGCGCTGCTTTTCGGCCAGTACGCCCAGCACGCGGGTTTCCAGCAGTGACAGGACCGGGAGTGAGAGGACGGGCAGTGTGGTTGTCATGGTTGCATCGGGAGTTGAATGGTTATTGCCGCGGGCACAGCGCAGCGCTGGCTATCATTGTTATTCACCGGGCTATTCCCTGGCCCAGTAGGGGGTCGCGATCCCCTCGCCCAGATCGGCCTCGATCAGGCGGCGGCGCACCTCGAGCAGGTGCGCGACCAATGCGGGTTCGTGCATCGCGTAGGCGTCCGCATCGGGGACGCGCTTCACCACGACACCGAGCAGTTCGGTGATCGCATTGCCGATCGAGTTCTGGCTGATGGTCACGATCAGTTTGCCGGCATCATTGCGGTAGATGAGCTGCTTGAATGCGGGTTGCCAGCGTATCGCATTCGCGTATTTCGGATCGACGATGCACAGGTCGCGCACCTTCTTCGCCGTCTTCATGAAATCGTTGTTGAACAGCAGCACGCTTTCCACCTGCTCCGGAAAATACACGTCCGGCAGCATCGCTGCATTGTGCGTGGAAACCTGCGAGAAGAACGTGCGGTAGAAATCGATGAAGCCTTTCAGCACCTCGTCGTATTCCCGCCAGAAATGCACGTCCCTGAGCGCGCTTGCGCCGCCGGTGATTTCCCAGCTGGGCAGGCCCTGCGGGTATCCGGTCAGCGCGATGCGCGCATCCTCGCCGCTGGCCGGCTTCAGGATGCGCAGGTTCAGCGCCCGGTCGAAGAACTCGCGATACACGTCGCGCATGTATGCCTGGAACAGGCTGTGCTGGCCGCCGTCGGTCAGGTTGGGATTGGCGGGATCGGCGAGCTTCGCATTGCGCAGGGCCGCCATCGGAAAAACCACGAAATGGTTGTGCAGCATCCGGATGCTGGGCACGCCGGGCGATGTCAGCGGCCAGGTTGCATCCAGGCTCGCCTCGCCGGCCAGGATCAGCGCCTGTTCCGGATCGGGATACTGTTCCAGCATGTAGTCGATGATGATCTGGTTCATCCGGTCCCACACATGCTTCACGTTGTCCGCGACCTGGGTGCGCCGCACCGGCCGCCCCAGCGGATTCAGTATCGTTCTGGACGTGTTGTGGATGATGGAACAATCGAACTCGGTGCTGTGCCCCAGCGCCTTGCGGTACAGCAGCAGGTTTTCCGGGTTGGTCAGCAGGCCGTTGTTGTTCGCCAGGTCGTTCAGGTTTTCCGTGCTGTTGAAGAACTCGTTGTGTTTCATTCCCTCCGGAACTTCCAGCGGGATAGGCCGGAACGGGGTGACGATTTCGCGCGGACCGGTTTGCATCATGCTACTCCCTGTTTGGTTTCTGGAAACACATGCGCGGCTGCCTGTGCCCGCAGCACCGCCTTGAGCAATTGCCAGCAGCGCGCGACGGATTCGATCCCGACACGCTCTCCGGGCGCGTGCGCGCCGTGTATGTCGGGACCGAACGAGATCATGTCCAGGTGCGGATGGCTGGCCGCGAGCAGGCCGCATTCCAGTCCGGCGTGGATCACCTGCAGCGATGCGGGGTGTCCGAATTCCGCGGTGTACGCCTGCTGGCAAAGATCCAGCAGCGGCGAGGACGGATCCGGCGTCCAGCCCGGATACGCGCCGTCCTTCCAGGCGTGCAGCGCATAGCCGGCAGCAAACGAAACCAGCTTGTCGGCCAGTGCATCCGCGCGCGCGTCGTGCAGCGAGCGCACCTTGAATGTCGCCCTGAACGCGCCGTGTTCCAGCGCGACCACACCGAGGTTGGATGAAGTGTCGGTCACGCCGGGGAAGTCTACACTGATCAGCGAAACGCCATTTGCGGCGCTGTCTAGGAAAGCCAGCAGGTGGTCGCGTTCCGCGTTCGCAATTGCACTGCCCGGGGGCATGTCGTCATGCCTGCAGGTGAACGACACGTTCGCATCGACCTCCGCGAATCGCGCACGCCATGACTGTTGCCGATGCGTTACCCATTCGTCGATGCTCGCCGCGACGGCAGCAGGCAGCGCGCATACGGCGAACGCCTCGCGCGGGATCGCGTTGCGCGCGGTGCCGCCCTTCATTGCGATCAAGCGCACGTCGGTGTGCGCGGACAGATCGCGCAGCGCCTCGGCAAGCAGCCTGATCGCATTGCCGCGCCCGAGATGAATGTCGATGCCGGAGTGGCCGCCGCGCAGGCCGGATAACTCGAACTGCAGCAGCGCATAATCCGGCGGCACGTCTTCCTGCGCGCAATCGTGGCGCACCTCCACATCCACGCCGCCCGCGCAGCCCAGATAGAAGTGTCCCCATTCCTCGGTATCCAGATTGATCAGCGTGCTGCCGTGCAGCGTGCCGGCTGCCAGCCCGCGCGCGCCGTCCATGCCGCACTCCTCGTTGATGGTGAGCAGTACTTCCAGTGGCGGATGCATCAGGCCCGGTTCGTCCAGCGCGGCCAGTGCGAGCGCGACGCCGACGCCGTTGTCCGCGCCCAGCGTGGTGTCCTCGGCGATGACCCAGCCATCGCGCACCACCGTGCGTATCGCGTCGCGCGCGAAGTCGTGCCGCGTGCCGGTGTTGGCCTGGCACACCATGTCCAGATGGCCCTGCAGGATCACGCCGGGCTGCCCTTCGCAGCCGGGGCTGGCGGGCTTGCTCAGGATCAGGTTGCCTGCAGCATCGACCACGGTGCTGATGCCGCGCGCCTGTGCCCACGCTATCAGGTGCTTGATCAGCGCGGCTTCGTGCAGCGAGGCACGCGGTATCGCGCACAGTGTCGCGAAGTGCGCCCAAACCGGATGGGGCTGGAGGTTTGCGAGGTTGTCGGTCGTTGCCATCGGAAAGCTGGTCGTGAATCGCGTGGGCGAGGTTGAGTAAATTCGACGCGTATTTTAACTCAGCGCTGCAGATCGGAATATCGATTTGATACACAACGTTTCGCGCGAGTCCCTGAAGACCGGAATGGGCCGCCCCGTCTGCTATCATCGCGCCCATGCTCAATATCCAGAATTTGTCCTACCTGCAGGGCGGCATCCCGCTGTTGCAGAACATCAACCTGCAGGCGTTCCCCAGCCAGCGCATCGGCCTGGTCGGCAAGAACGGCTGCGGCAAATCCACGCTGTTCCGCCTGATACGCGGCGAGATCAAGCCGGATGGCGGCGAGGTTGCCATGCAGTCCGGCAAGACCATCGCGTTCGTCGAACAGGAGATCGCCAGCTCCGACCAGCCCGCGCTGGAGTTCGTGCTCGACGGCGATGTGGAGCTGCGCGTGCTGGAGAAAACCCTGGCGAAGGAAAACCACGATGCGGCGTGGTTCGATGCACAGCAGCGCTTCGAGGCGATCGACGGCTATGGTGCCGGGGCGCGCGCCGCGCAGCTTTTGAACGGGCTGGGTTTTGCCAATGACACGCTGGAGCGGCCGGTGACCAGTTTTTCCGGCGGCTGGCGCATGCGGCTGAACCTGGCGCGCGCGCTGATGCACAGGGCCGACCTGCTGCTGCTGGACGAGCCCACCAACCATCTCGATCTCGAGGCGATCCTGTGGCTGGAGCAATACCTGGCGCACTATGCCGGCAGCATCCTGCTGGTCTCGCACGACCGCGAGTTCCTCAACGCCTGCGTCAACCGCATCGCCCATGTGCACGACCGGACCCTGGACTGTTACACCGGCGACTACGACGACTTTGAGCGCGCCCGCGCGGAAAGGATTGCGCAGCAGAACCAGGCATTCGACAAGCAGCAGGAAAAGATCGCGCACCTGGAAGACTTCGTGCGCCGCTTCCGCGCCCAGGCCACCAAGGCCAGGCAGGCGCAAAGCCGCATCAAGGCGCTGGACCGGATCACGCGCATCGCCGCGGTGCATGTCACCGACGGGCATTTCGAACTGGAGATCGAAGCGCCGGAACGCAGTCCCGATCTGTTGATGCGCGCGGAGAAGATGGGCTTCGCCTATGGCGACAAGACGCTGTTCAGGAACATCGACCTGGTGCTGCGTTCCGGCGCGCGCATCGCGCTGCTCGGTCCCAACGGCGCGGGCAAATCCACGCTGATCAAGCTGCTGGTCGGCGAGCTGCAGCCCACCTCGGGCACGCTGGAGATCACCCCCGACATCCGCATCGGCTACTTCGCCCAGCATCAGCTGGAAAATCTCGACAGCGCAGCCACGCCGCTGCAGCACATGGAACGGCTGGCGCCGAAGGAAACCGCGCTGGCGCTGCGCAGTTTCCTCGGCCGTTTCGGTCTGGCCGGGGACAGCGAAGACCGTCCGGTAGCGAGTTTTTCCGGCGGCGAAAAAAGCCGTCTCGCGCTGGCGCTGCTGGCCTGGCAGAAGCCGCACCTGCTGCTGCTCGACGAACCCACCAACCACCTCGACCTGGACATGCGCGACGCGCTCACCATCGCGCTGGAGGAATACACCGGTGCCGTGATGATCGTGTCGCACGACCGCAGCCTGATCCGCGCGGTGGCCGACGAGCTGTGGCTGGTCGCCGATGGCGAGGCGAAATTATTCGACGGCGACCTGGAAGACTACAAGAGCTGGATCGAGATGCGCCGGCCGCGCGAGGCGGTCGCCCAACCCAAACCGGAAAAGCCGTGCGCGCAAAGCGCGCCCAAGCCCAACCGCAAGGCGCTGCAGTCCAAACAGGCCAAACTCGAAACCGCGCTGGCCGCCGCGCAGGCCGAACTCGCCGCGGTCAACCGGCAGCTCGCCGATCCCGCCACCTATGCCAGCCCCGACCGCGACAGGATCAGCGAACTGAACGCGGCGCATGCGCGGCTGGAAGCGAAAGTGGCGGAGCTGGAAGAAGGCTGGCTGGAACTGGAGATGGCGTTGGGGGAGTGAGCCTGTATCGTCAGCGCACGGCCGGATTTATTTAATCGGATTTGCTGCTACTATGCCGCCGACTTTAATTGCGGCGCTTTGTTCTTCCGGGTAGTTGGCTTAGCGATTGATTTCGACCATGCTGGATGATCAGCACTCAACCTACCCTGATGAAAGGCTGTAACCGACCATGAAATTCAACTTCCTTTGCAGCCTGCTGTGCGCAGGCCTGCTGATAAGCACCACCACCCATGCGGCATCCTCGCAAAACAAGGCTGAGCTGGAACGCGGGCATTACCTGGTCAAGATAGGCGGTTGCAACGACTGCCATACGCCCGGGTATCCCCAATCGGGCGGCAAGACGCCGGAATCCGATTGGCTGACCGGCAGCACGGTCGCTTTTCAGGGCCCCTGGGGCGCGACCTATCCGATCAACCTGCGCCTGCAGATGCAATCCATGCCTGAATCAGAATGGCTGGTCCAGGCTCGCAAGAAGGCACGCCCCCCGATGCCATGGTTTGCGCTGACAGCGATGACCGACAAGGACCTGAAATCGATCTACCAGTATATCCACAGTCTGGGCGCGAAAGGCCAGCCGGCACCGGATTATGTCCCGCCCGGCCAAACCGTCAACACACCGTATATCGAGTTCGTTCCGAAAAATCTGCCGATTGCCCAGGCAGCCAAATAGCCAGCCAGCAAATCGTGCCAGCTCCTGATTGATTCGTTTTGTTGTTTTAGACGGTCAGCACCGTCGATCCGGTGGTCTTGCGCGCCTCGAGATCGCGGTGCGCCTGCGCTGCGTCCTTCAGCGGATAGGTCTGGTTGACATGGATCTTGACCTCGCCCGAGCCGACCACGGAGAACAGGTCCGCCGAATTTTCTTCCAGCAGCGGGCGGGTTGCGACGAAGGTGGCGAGCGTCGGACGGGTGATCATCAATGAACCCTTCTGCGACAACAGCGACAGATCAAACGGCGGGACCGGGCCCGACGATGAGCCGAACAGGACCATCAGGCCGCGCGGCCGCAGGCAGTCCAGCGATTTCATGAAAGTGTCCTTGCCGACCGAATCGTAGACCACGGACAGTTTTTCCCCGCCGGTGATTTGGAGCAGCC
>DATKVR010000068.1:0-3175 GCA_035529955.1 Gallionella sp. | reverse complement strand
CGGCTGTTCCATGCGGTACAGCCAGGCGAGCAGTTCGGCCACCGCCAGATAAAGTTGCGCGGGAATTTCCTGGTCGAGCTCGACTTTCATCAATAGTCCGACCAGGTCTTCGGATTCATGCACAAAAATCCCGTGCTGCTTGGCACGCTCGATGATCGCCTGGGCAAGCAGGCCGCGTCCCTTGGCGACCACCTTTGGTGCGCCCTGGTCCTTGCCGTAGGTCAGCGCGATCGCAACCTGTTGCGGCGTGAGCGGCGTCTTCATGATTTTTCTGCCACGGCAGCGAGCAGCGGGATATCGGCGCCGGCAAGCGAGTCCCTGAGTGCGGGTAATGACCGGTTGAACAGTTCGACGGTCGACGGGTCGGCCGCATGCAGGGTCAGCCGCAAACCGCTGTTGGAAAATATCAGGCGGGCATGGACATCGCCGAGCCTGGGCAGGGCCAGTTCAATTTCAGTGCTCCACTGGCGTTCATCCTGCTCCCGGGTCGGGTGTTCCGGCTCACCCTGAATCTCCCATTGCATTTGTTGACCTGGCCAGATCTGGCCCAGCCACACCAGATGATGGTTTTCCAGGGTGTGCAATTGTTGCTGCACCAGCTGCACTAGTTCTTTGGCAACCGGCAACGCGGCATCGCTGCTTGTCGCAGCGGACTGTTCGGGCTTGGTTGCCGGAGCAGGCGTATCGATACCGGGTAGCAGTCGTGTCGTCTTTTGCATGTCCGGCAAGCCGGATGCGGGAACGCTGTTCGGCACCGTTTGCCGCACGACAGCGGAAGATTGGGACGGATTCCTGCCGGTCAGCACATTTTGCGGTTCAGCCAGTAATTGATTGGTGCTGCGCTCCCCGCGAATCCACTGTGCCTGGTGTGACTCGTAGAATAACCCGCTTTTTCCGAGGGCTTCGCGCAGCGCCCCGGCAAGCAGCTTGGTATCAGGCACGGCTTGCTCGGCCTGCCAAACCGCCTTGTTGCCGAGTTGCTCAACAACAGGATGTTCCAGTGGCGACGCGGCAAGATTGGAAAGCATGCGGGCCGAGGAGCCGATTTCTTCAGGGGTCGACAGCGGATTGGTTGATGCAACCATGCCGAAGGTGATACGCGGTTGTGTGGATATCACGACCAGCCTGATCACATCGCCGCGTTGGATATTGCCGGGCAGCCGCATCTGCAGCGTTTGTCCGGCGACTTGCACCTTGAACAGACCCTCGCTTATTTTGGACAGGACGGTAGCCTGGAATTGCTGGCCGGGTTCAAGTTTTGCTGCCGGATCGGGTGCTTTGCCGGTTGCCGTATCGGGACGATTCCCGGCGTTGGTGAGGGCCTGAAGCGCACTGATCAGGTTTGCGGGTAGCATCGCTCAAGTCCGGGATGTTGAAACGAAGACGCCGGTTTTATCTGGCGTCTTCATTCATGCATTCAAACCCCGTACGCCTGTTGCAAACGTTGCTCATGACGGTTGCTTTGCATGATGTGTTGCAGTTGCCCCATCCACTTTTCGGTGCGATTGCGGATATCGGCATCGTCCACCAGGATTTTCTTGATCAGCTCTATCTTGCGCTGCCGGGCCGGTTCATCCAGTTCAGCCTCCGCATCCGCAGTCTTCATTATGACGACATGCCTGCTGCACTGTTGTTCGAGCTGCACCAGTTGATCCCACTCGCCATGCATGGCGGCATCGCGCATTTGGGCGGTCAGCAGTGACAGCGATTCGTAGTTCGTGATTTGTTTAGGCGCGCTCATGTCCTTATATCTTCCCGTAAATCAGTTGTGGTGTCTTGGCAGCAGTCTGGGCGGGATGCGCGGAGGCTGGCGAGGCGGCGGGCTGGCGGATGGATTCCCATGCATCTTTCAACTCGGAGAGCAAGCGGGTCACTTCATCCAGGATACCCGCATCGTTTTTCACATTTGCAGAGATCAGGCGCATCGCCATATATTCATACAGCGAGGACAGATTTTGCGTCAACTCCCCGCCGACATTCTTGTCCAGGCTGGCTTGCAGGCCGCTCTCGATGATGGCGATGGCATGCGAAATGGATTTGCCCTTTTTGGCCGTTTCCTTGCGCAGCATCTGGTTTTTCGCCGAGGCGATGGCCAACAGCGCCCCCTGATAAAGCATCAGGATCAATTTGTGCGAATCGGCCGAGCTCACACCGGTTTCAATTCCAACATGGGCATAAGCCCTGATTGCAGTATGTGTGTTCATGGTTTCCAGTCCGGATTTAGAGTTGGGCAAGTTGCTGGGTCAAATAACTGCTTAAAGAATTCATGCTGCCGAGGGTGGCATCCAGTTGCGAATATTGATTGGTCAGGTTGGCTTGATCTGTCGCGATTTGCGCATTCAGCGCGTCGATCTGACTCTGGACAGACTTGATGTTGCTGTTGAACTGTGTCGTTTCGCTGGCCAGCGCGCCCGTGCTGCCCAGCATGGCGGTGGCCATGCTGCTGAACATGCTGGACAGTCCCTGCGAATAACTGACATTGCCGCGGCTGCCGGCCGTGCCGCCGGTGATGGAAAGGATCAGCCCCTGGCTGTTGCCGACACTTGACGTCAATAACTGGCCGGTACCGGTCGCGGCCATGCCATTGATGGTTCCCGCCACATCCAGCCCGGCAGCTTGATTCGGTGTGCCGAACAGGCCGCTGGCGCCGTCCCCGCCGGTTATCGTTACCCTTGAAGCCGAACCGTAATTGCCGGATGTGATGGTGAATACCCCCGCATTCTGGGAGACGGAAGCTGATTTTCCGGCGCTGGAGATTGGCGTCGAACCGTTGATCAGGGTCTGCAGTTGCGTGGCCAGGGATGCCGCGGTATAGGTGCCGGCAGGCACCGTTACCGTGGTGCCGATACCGTCAACGGCCAGGCTGACGCTGTCATTGACCCCGCTGGTGATGGTCAGTCCCGCCGCGGTGCTGCCGGTTGCGGTGCCCTGCGTCGACATCTGCGTAACCACCACGCCATACGTTCCATTCTGGGTCTTTCCGGTTGCCGCGGTATATTTCACCAGGCTGTCTGTTGCGCTGCCGGCGGCGGCGAATAAATTGGCCACGCCCTGGTAATTGCTGTTCAGCGCGCTGCCCAGCGTGGTTGCGTTGACCGCAATGGTCCCGTCCTGCTGAAACCCGATACCGATTTGCGCCAGGTTGTTGAACCCGCCCTGACTGCTGCCGATGTTC
>DATKVR010000067.1:0-5880 GCA_035529955.1 Gallionella sp. | reverse complement strand
ACCGGGAATGAAACGGTCGGGGCGTGATAGCCGTAATCCATCAGGCGCTTGGCGATGTCACCGACTTCCACGCCGGCATCGCGCTTGAATTCTGCGCAGGACAGGATCATTTCGTGCGCACAACGGCCGTTCTTGCCGCTGTACAGGGTCGGGTAGTAGTCCTTCAGCGATTCCTTGATGTAGTTGGCGTTCAGGATCGCGATGCGCGTCGCTTCGGTCATGCCGTCCCCGCCCAGCATCTTGATGTAGCCATAAGAGATCAGCAGGATCAACGCGCTGCCGTAGGGCGCAGCGGATACCGCATGGATTCCCTGTTCACCGCCGGTCTTGACCAACGTGTGGCCGGGCAAAAACGGCACCAGATGTTTTGCGACGCCGATCGGGCCCATGCCGGGGCCGCCGCCGCCGTGGGGGATGGCAAAGGTCTTGTGCAAATTGAGGTGGCAGACATCCGCGCCGATGTTGCCCGGGCTGGTCAGGCCGACCTGCGCGTTCATGTTGGCGCCGTCCATGTACACCTGGCCGCCGTTGGCGTGGATGATGCCAGTGATTTCACTGATGCTTTCCTCGTAGACGCCGTGGGTGCTCGGGTAGGTGACCATCAGGCAGGCCAGATCACTTTTGTGCTGTTCGGCCTTTTCGCGCAGGTCCGCCACGTCGATGTTGCCGTTCTTGTCGCATTTCACCAGCACGATCTTCAAGCCGCACATCGCGGCGCTGGCCGGGTTGGTGCCGTGTGCCGAGGTGGGGATCAGCGCGATGTTGCGGTGGGTATCGCCGCGCGACTGATGGTAGGCCTGTATTACCAGCAGGCCGGCATATTCGCCCTGCGCGCCGCTGTTGGGCTGGAAGCTCATCTTCGCGAAGCCGGTGATCTCGCTCAGCGCCTGGTCCAGGCTGGCGATGACTTCCTGGAAGCCTGCCGCCTGTTCGGCAGGAACGAAAGGGTGCATGTTGGCGAATTCCGGCCAGGTGATCGGGATCAGTTCCGCGGCGGCGTTCAGCTTCATGGTGCATGAACCCAGCGAGATCATCGAATGCGTCAGCGACAGGTCCTTGTTTTCCAGGCGCTTGATGTAGCGCATCATCTCCGATTCGGAATGATAGGTATTGAAAACCGGATGCTGCAGGATCGCGGAGTTGCGCAAATTGACCAGCGGTTTTTGCTCGAATATCTGTGCCTCGGTAACCTGCGCGGCCGGCTTGCCGGCAGCCTGGGCGAACACCGCGATGATCGCGCTGAGGTCTGCGGCATCGGTGGTCTGGTCGACGGAGACCGTGATCGCATCGGCGGTATAGCGGAAATTGATCCCGGCCGCTTCGGCCAGTTTCCTGATCTTTGCGTTGTCGGTGCCGCTGACCTTGAGCGTGTCGAAGTAGGCACCCTCTGGCACTTTATAGCCGAGTTTTTTCAATTCACCGGCCAGCGCGACCGCAGACAGGTGCACCTGCAGCGCGATGCCCTTCAGACCCTCAGGGCCGTGATACACGGCATACATGCCGGCCATGATCGCCAGCAGCGCCTGCGCGGTGCAGATGTTCGAGGTCGCCTTGTCGCGGCGGATATGCTGCTCGCGGGTTTGCAATGCCATGCGCAGCGCCGGATTGCCGGCCGTATCGACTGACACGCCGATGATGCGCCCGGGCATCGCGCGCTTGTAGCTTTCGCGGCAGGCAAAGTAGGCCGCGTGCGGGCCGCCGTAGCCCATCGGCACGCCGAAGCGCTGGGTGCTGCCGACAACCACATCGGCGCCCCACTCGCCCGGCGGCGTCAGCAGCACCAGGCTCAATACGTCGGCGGCGACCGCAACGGCGATGCCGCGCGCCTTGGCCTTGCCTGCAAAATCGGCATAATCGCGCACCCCGCCGTCGGCACCCGGATACTGCAGCAATACGCCGAAAACGCCGCTGTCCAGGCTGGCCGTGCCGACATCGCCGATCACCAGTTCGATGCCCATCGGCGCCGAACGCGTCTTCAGCAGGTCGACGGTTTGCGGAAAGCACGCGTCGGAAACGAAGAATTTGTTTGAACCGCTTTCGATCGCCTCGCGCGTACGGTGGTGAAACAGCATTGCCATCGCTTCCGCGGCCGCGGTGGCCTCGTCGAGCAGCGATGCATTCGCGATTTCCATGCCGGTCAGGTCCATGATCATGGTCTGGAAATTAAGCAGTGCTTCCAGGCGCCCCTGCGCGATCTCGGCCTGGTAGGGCGTGTAAGCGGTGTACCAGCCCGGATTCTCAAGGATGTTGCGCTGTATCACCGCCGGGACGATGGTGTTGTAATAACCCAGACCTATATAAGTCCTGAACACCTTGTTCTTTGCCGCGATACCGCGCAGGTGCTTGTGGTATTGATATTCCGACATGCCCCCCGGCAGATTCAGCGGCTTTTTCAGGCGGATTCCGGCCGGGACAGTCTGCGCAATCAGTTCATCGAGCGAGCTTGCGCCGATTTTTTCCAGCATGGCGGTTATATCGCCGGTACGCGGACCGTTATGACGGCCGACAAATTTATCAGTGGTGATCATTTGGAAATAGAGAGGTGTCAGATTGAGGGAATGTTGGAATGGGGGCGTGGCGTGAGCTTTTGCCCGCAGCCGGGCAATCGATCCCGCCCCGGATTTAGTGTGCTTCGCTATCCACTACAGCCTGATAGGCGCCGGCATCCATCAGCGCGGCTACGTCCGCGGCGTTGTCCGGCTTCATCGCGAATATCCAGGTGTTATATGGGTCGGAATTGATCGCTTCCGGTGTGCTGTCCAGTTCGCTGTTCACGGCCGTGACCACCCCGCTCACCGGCGCATAGATGTCTGCCGCTGCCTTTACCGATTCCACCACGGCGCATTCTTCCCTGGCCTTGAGCTTGCGCCCCACCTCGGGTGCTTCAACGAAAACCATGTCGCCCAGCAATTCCTGCGCATGCTGTGTAATGCCGACGCTGATGGTCCCGTCCGCATCGGTTTTGACCCACTCGTGTGACGGGGTGTACTTCAGGTTTGCCGGATTGCTCATGTTCTGATGTCCTCTGGAAAATTTAATGGGATATTAAAGGGAAAAATCAAATTAAACCTTTGCCGTTGCGCGCGAAAGGATATTTCACCACCTTTGCCGCAAGCATTTTATCGCGAATTGCGACTTGTACCGAGTCGCCGACCTGCACGTCCCTGGGTACCCTGGCCAGCGCGATGGATTTTTCCAGCGTTGGCGCAAAACTGCCGCTGGTGATTTCGCCTATGCCTTGAGCGCAGTGCACCTGCTGGTGGCTGCGCAGCACACCCCGATCCAGCAACACCAGCCCGACCAGCTTGCGTGTCGGCGGATTGGCCAGCAGTGCCGCCTTGCCGATGAAGTCGCGTTCGCTCTTCAGGTCGACCGTCCAGGCCAGTCCCGATTCCAGCGGATTGACCGATTCGTCCATATCCTGGCCGTAGAGATTCATCCCGGCTTCGAGACGCAGGGTGTCGCGCGCGCCCAGGCCGATCGGCTTCACGCCCTTTTCGGCGAGCGACGCCCAGAAGAATGGCGCAGCCTTGGCCGGAATCATGATTTCGAATCCGTCTTCGCCGGTATAGCCAGTGCGCGCAATGAACATGGTGCCCATCTCCACGGCATTGAACGGCGCCAGGTTTTCAGTCAGTTCCCGGCTGCCGGGCAGCGCTTCCCAGACCTTCGCGCACGCATTCGGGCCCTGCACCGCGATCATTGCCAGTTCGGGGTGATCGGCGATGGACAGTTCGGGCGCATGTTTCACGGCCTGTTGCTTCATCCACGCGATGTCCTTGTCCGCGGTGCCCGCGTTCACCACGATGCGGAACCATTCCTCGTTCATGAAATACACGATCAGGTCGTCGATCACGCCGCCGTTTTCGAGCAGCATCGTCGAATAGAGGGCCTTGCCGGGGGTCGTCAATTTATCGACGTTGTTGGCCAGCAGGTAGCGCAGGAAGGCACGAACACCGGCGCCCTTCATGTCAACGACGCGCATGTGGGACACGTCGAACATGCCGCAATCGTTGCGTACCTGGTGGTGTTCGTCGATCTGCGAACCGTAGTTCACCGGCATATCCCAGCCGCCGAAATCGACCATCTTTGCGCCCATCGCGCGGTGTGCAGCATTCAAAGGTGTTTGCTTCAGAGACATGGCTTCCCCAATCATCAGTGTTTGTCGGGGGATTTCCGGTAACCATTCCTGTCTGTCCGAGATGCGGAAGCCGCGTGGCGAGGCAGCGACCTGTGTGAGACAGGCAACGGCAAGCGAGAACGCGACAAAGCAGGTCAACCGTACAGTCGGTTAGCGGGAATTTCCCGGTGCTGCGCCCCATCTGTCCTCGTTACCTGAGAGATTACAACTTGCGTTGCGTGCCCCTTCGGTGGCCGGCTTTGCCGGCGCTCTCCAGATTTGCCTGTGTCAATGGTTCGTTTAGCCTGAGCGGTTGCGGGTGTTGCGCCTTCGGCGGTGTCCTGGCCCGTGAAACTTGCTGGCCGACACGCTCTCCCATTGGTCTGAACGGCGTTGCGGAATATACCGGAAAGCAGATGTGCTGACAAACAACAAATTGCGGCGCGGGCTAATGTTTTCCGGCGCACCTGTTCCGTTCATGAATCCGTACGGATGGTGGCCAATCACGCGATCACCGGAAATCAGGTGGCTACCGGTTTGCATAGAGGAGCACAAGACGATAACCGGACGGTTTGATATCGGCGGTGTTGAGGTGAAGATTAATGTAGAGCTCGTGGTTGGGCAGTATCCCGGATGCTTCACTTTCGCTTTGCGGCAAATAGTCCGCAGGGCGGAAGGTGCGACGCGCCAGCGGCTCGTCCTGCAGATTGTTGAGCGTGAGTTCCAGATCGGGAAAGGCCTGGGGATAAGAGGCGCGGTTGCGCAACAGTGCATTCAGCGTGATCTGGCTTTGATTGGCCGGATCGGCCTCGATCCCTGATGATTCAATATTCAACAGGCTGGCATGCTGCGGTAACGGAACACTGCACCTCAACATTCTGCAATAACCCAACAGCGCCGGTTTGAGGGCGGGCAACCGCGCAGCCACGTCGGCGCGGAAAAAATACCCAGCCTGCGCGAGCAAAACCAGCAGCATAAGGAGTGCTGCCACCCCCCATGGCCAGGATCGGCGATGATGTTGCAATTCGATGTTGTCCTCATCCCGCACGACCGCGACCTGCTCGGCCAGCGTCATCGGTTGCAGGACGGCCAGTGTTGAATCGGGCGGCACGGCGGGGATTCCCAGTATCGGCAGCTCAAGCGGCAGGTCGAGCTGATCCGGCGCGAAGTTGGGAAGGGTGTCGAAGGCCTGCAGGCAATTTCCGCAGCGAACCATGCCATGGTGGGCTTCCAGCTGCACTTTGGTGATTTTGAAACGGGTGTTGCAGTGCGGGCAGACGGTTGTTCCTTGCATTTTAGCGCTTGCGTCCGGACAGGCACGACCAGCCATCCTCGAAAATCGGGGCGCCCAGATCGAACCATTGTTGATAGATAGACATCACTTCCTGTGCCTGTTCCTCGAGTATGCCCGACAGCACGATCTGTCCGCCCGGCCGTGTCGCTTTTGCCAGCAGCGGCGCAAGCAAACGCAGCGGGTTGGTCAGGATGTTGGCTATGACCAGATCATAGCTTGATTGCGGCGCATCGTCGGGCAAATAAAACTGCACGTTCCCGACCCGGTTGGCGATGGCATTGTCACGGCTGGCGCTAACCGCCTGAAAGTCTACATCAACGCCGACCGCGTGTGCAGCCCCGAGTTTCATTGCGGCAATGGCAAGTATGCCGGAACCGCAGCCATAATCCAGCACGCTTTCTCCCCCACGCAGATTGTTATCCAGCCAGCGCAGGCATAAACGAGTGGTGGGGTGGCTGCCGGTGCC
>DATKVR010000066.1:0-3050 GCA_035529955.1 Gallionella sp. | reverse complement strand
CCTATTATTGGGGAGGCAGCAATTTCTGGGGCGGTGGAGCTTTCCCGTTCATGATGTTGCCGGGCTATGGCAACCTGGCAGGGACGCCCCAGGCTCTCCGTCCGGAAGAGATGGAGGCGCATGCACGCGATGAAGCGGCGCAGCGCCAGAATGACGATCTCCACCTGCGCAGCTGTAAAGAGGTCGTGGGCTATCACATCGAAGCGGAAGATGGCGACATCGGCCACCTGCAAGGCATGCTCGTCGATGAGGAGACCTGGGCTATTCGCTATTTGATCGTGAATACCAGCAATTGGTGGCTCGATCATGAGGTACTCATTGCGCCGCAATGGATACGGGATGTGGTCTGGCCGGAAGCCATGA
The DNA here is from genome assembly GCA_035529955.1 of Gallionella sp. GTDB lineage: Bacteria > Pseudomonadota > Gammaproteobacteria > Burkholderiales > Gallionellaceae > Gallionella. The sequence continues at coordinate 2,687 of DATKVR010000066.1, read as the reverse complement.
TTTCGGTCAGCCTGACACGGCAAGCTGTGCAAGACGCTCCGCCGTACAACTCGGCGGAGCAATTGAATCGTGAGCAGGAGTTGGGCATTTTCAAACATTACGGGCGGACCGGCTATTGGGCGGATGAAGCTGAACGTGAAAAGGCAAAATGACGTGATTGGGTTTGCGTCAGAACAGTGAACGTGGGAAGACTTCAAGTTTGCTGTCGAACGTTTCGCTGGCATCAAGAGAACCGAAATGGTGGGTGAAATGGGTGGTAACACGGCATGGCAACGTTCTGCAAGCCGTTCACAAAAGCAACGGTTCGATACTTCGATCACGCCGACGCCGCTGCGGCGCGGAAGTGGTTGGACGAAGCATGGCGGCCCCAACCTGATTCAGTGCCGTAATGTCAGGGACATGAGTATTACAACAACTTCCCCGCGCGTCGCGAAATCTGCGGGATTGTTAATGACAGGAGCATAACCATTATGGAATCCAATACCGAACAACCCAAGGCTCCCGACGCGAAGCCCGACGCGAAGCCCGATGCGAAGCCCGATGCGAAGCCCGATGCGAAGCCCGATGCGAAGCCTGACGCGAAGCCCGATGCGAAGCCCGATGCGAATCCTGATGACAAATCCAAGGCCAAGCCCGATGCAAAGGATGACCTAAAATCCCTGCCGCTTGAAGAAGTGGAGAAGAAACTCGGCTCGTCGCCGGACGGCCTCACCCAGGCCGAGGCGGCAAAGCGGTTGACGCAATATGGGCCCAACGAGATTGAAGAAAAGAAGACCAATCCACTGCTGAAATTCCTCAGCTATTTCTGGGGTCCGATCCCGTGGATGATCGAAGCCGCCGTGATCCTGTCGGCGGTAGCCAGGCATTGGCCTGACTTTGGCATCATCCTGCTGCTGCTCGTGGCCAATGCCGTGGTCGGTTTCTGGGAAGAACACACGGCGGGCAATGCCATCGAGGCCCTCAAGGCCAAGCTGGCGGTCAAGGCTCGCGTGATGCGTGACGGAAAATGGGTCAACCCGGCGGCGCGCGAGCTGGTGCCGGGTGATGTCATTCGTATGCGTCTGGGCGATATTGTGCCGGCGGATGCGCGCTTGCTGGACGGCGATCCGATTTCGATCGATCAGTCCGCGCTGACCGGGGAATCCCTGCCCGCCACGCGCAAACCGGGCGACGCGGTATTTTCCGGCTCCATCATCCGCCGCGGCGAGAGCAGCGCGCTGGTGTACGCCACGGGGGGGAATACCTACTTCGGCAAGACCGCAGAACTGGTTCAGGACGCGCACACCGTCAGCCATTTTCAAAAAGCGGTGTTGAAGATCGGCAACTACCTGATCATTCTCGCGGTAGTGCTGGTGGCGGCAATCATTGCCGTCGCGATCTACCGCGGTGACAAGATCCTCGAGACGTTGCAGTTTGCGCTGGTGCTGACCGTGGCTGCGATTCCGGTGGCCATGCCTACAGTATTGTCGGTCACGATGGCAGTCGGCGCGCGCCTGCTCGCCAGGAAGCAGGCGATCGTCAGCCGGTTGGTGGCGATCGAGGAACTGGCCGGCGTGGACATATTATGTGCGGACAAGACCGGCACGCTGACCCAGAACAAGCTGACGCTGGGCGATCCGTTCAGCGTGAACAATATTCCCGCCGAACAGGTCATCCTCGACGCCGCACTGGCATCGCGCGCGGACGACAAGGACACGATCGACCTGGCCGTGCTGGGTGGTCTGAAAGATGACAAGGCCCTGAAGGACTACCAGGTGGTACATTTCATGCCGTTCGACCCGGTGCACAAGCGCACCGAGGCCACGGTCAAGGGGCCGGATGGAAACCAGTTCAGGGTGACCAAGGGCGCGCCGCAGGTGATCCTGTCGCTGGCGGCGAATGCCGGTGAAGTCAAGTCCGCCGTCGACAAGGCGGTCAATGACTTTGCGGCGAGCGGTTTTCGTTCGCTGGGCGTGGCGCGGTCCGAGGGCGACGGCCCATGGCAGTTTGTCGGCGTGTTGCCCTTGTTCGATCCACCGCGGGAAGATGCCAAGGCCACCATCGCGACCGCACTGGCGATGGGCGTGAAGGTCAAGATGGTGACGGGCGATGCACTGGCCATCGCCAAGGAAACCGCCAAAAAATTGGACATGGGCGCCAATATTCTCGATGCCTCCAGCCTGGGCGACTCGAAAAAGGAAGAGACCTCAGAGGTGGCCGAGTCGATCGAAAAGGCCGACGGCTTCGCCCAGGTGTTTCCCGAACACAAGTTCCACATCGTGGATGTCCTGCAAAAACGCGGTCACATCGTCGGCATGACCGGCGACGGGGTGAACGATGCCCCCGCGCTGAAGAAAGCCGACTGCGGCATCGCCGTGTCGGACGCGACGGACGCGGCACGCGCGGCGGCGGCCATCGTATTGATGACACCCGGCCTGTCGGTGATCATCGACGCGATCAAGGAGAGCCGGAAGATCTTCCAGCGCATGAACAGCTACGCGATCTACCGCATCGCCGAGACGCTGCGCGTGCTGTTCTTCATGACGCTCTCGATCCTGATTTTCAACTTCTATCCGGTGACGGCGGTGATGATCGTGATGCTGGCATTGCTCAACGACGGCGCCATCCTGTCCATCGCTTATGACAATGTGCATTACAAGGATCAGCCCGAGGCCTGGAACATGCGCATGGTGCTGGGGATATCCTCG
>DATKVR010000065.1:0-31785 GCA_035529955.1 Gallionella sp. | reverse complement strand
TTTGTTCATATCCATTCTCCTTACCCTGTCCCGATGTTATCGGGACAGCGAAATGGTGGTGTGGTTTTGTTCGGGAATCGGACTTACGCGCTGGATTCGTCCGGTCCTATCGTATGCCCTGCCTGTGGTCGGTTTGATTGCATTGCTCAGTTTATTGGTGTCGCCTTGGTCATTGCGCAAGGCCGATGAGTTCAAGACAAAATTGCAAAGCCGTGATGATGTAACGGCAGCCACACCGGGATTGTTTCGCGAATCCAAACAGAGCGACCGGGTATATTTTGTTGATAATGTCGATGCAGGGTCCAACCGTGTTGGTAACATCTTTGTGCAATCCGAGCAAAATGGAAAACTCGGCACGATGGTAGCGAAGCATGGCCTGCAGGAAACATTCCCGAATGGGGATCGTTTTCTGGTGTTGCTCAACGGCACCCGATATGAAGGAACTCCCGGCCGGCGCGATTATCGCATCGTGGAATTTGAGCGTTATGCGATGCGAATTGACGCAGCGCCTGTCAAACAGGCTGAGCCTGAAGTGCGCGCCATGACGACGCTGGCGTTATGGCGCAACCCCACAACATGGACTCTCTCCGAGCTGGAATGGAGAATCGGATTGCCAATCAGCGCAGCGATACTTGCCTTGCTGGCGATTCCCTTGGGTTACGTCAATCCGCGTGCTGGCCGTTCGCTCAATCTGATAATGGCGATCGTGCTGTACATGTTTTACAACAACATGATCAGTGTTACCAATACCTGGGTAGGGCAAGGCAAACTATCGCCCGGCATCGGCCTCTGGGCCATACATGCGGTTATGTTGACGTTAACTTTGTTGATGTTCTACCGGCGAATGACATTATTCTCGCTACGCTGGAACTTTACAAAAGATCGGCCTGACGCTGACATTCCCCCGTCTGGGTTTCCTCCCCATGTGGATGGTGGAAGGACTGCTCCCTCTCTGCTCGAGGTTGGAAGTGATGACGAAGTAAAATCATGAAACTGCTGACTCGCTATCTCGGCCGGGAAATTTACCTCAGTATTGGGCTGGTATTTCTTGCCCTTCTCATGTTGTTTTCCTTTCTGGATCTGATCCATGAGCTGAATGCAATGGGGCAGGGGCAGTATAACCTGGGCTATGTGCTGCTGTTCGTGATGCTGACCATTCCCGGTCATATCTACGAACTTTTTCCAGTAGCGGTTTTGATCGGCACGATTGTCGCGCTGGTGCAAATGTCGGCCAGCTCGGAGTTGACCGTTTTTCGATCTTCCGGCGCATCGCTTATGCAGATGGTTGGCGCACTGTTCAAAATTGCCTTGCCGCTGGTGTTGTTGAGTTTTGTTATTGGCGAATTCCTGGCGCCGCCGAGCGAGAAGCTGGCACAGGAATTGCGCCTCAAGGCACAGCACGCCCAAATCTCGCTGAAAGAATTTCGTTCCGGCGTTTGGGTCAAGGACGAGCTCAGCTTCGTGAATGTAAAAAACGTTATGCCAGACACCAGTTTGCTGAATATTGATATCTATAAGTTTGATGATACCTATCATTTGCAGTCGATTATCAGTGCCAAGCGGGCAAAGTTTATCAATGAAGGACTCTGGCAGCTTGAAAACGTAACGGAAACCCGGTTCAGCAAAGCGGGTACGAGTATCGATGTCGAGCCACTGCAGGAATGGCATTCGGCTTTGAATCCAGGAATTTTCAGCGTACTGCTGGTTGTTCCTGAGCAGATGTCGGCATGGGATTTGTACCAATATACCGAACATCTCCGCGACAATCACCAAAGAAGCGCACGCTACGAAATTGCGATGTGGAACAAGCTGGATTACCCATTTTCATTGCTGGTAATGATGTTGTTGGCACTCCCTTTTGCGTCTTATCATCGGCGCGCGGGAGGGGTGGGTTCGATGATTTTCGTGGGTATCGTACTCGGATTGCTGTTCCACTTTGCCGGGCAATTGTTTGGTAGTTTGGGCGCGCTAAATGACTGGCAACCCTTCCTTAGTGCTACTGCAATGACCGGGTTGTTCCTGTTGCTTGGTATCGCAATGCTGTGGTGGACTGAAAGGCGATAGAGTTGTTTTTTACATTCCTGAAATGTCAAATTAACCAGCATGTATTAACGCATAGCGGGTTTTTCTTTGCCTGTACGTTCCTAATTATTCCCTTGCAATACACCCCCGTTTTGGGGTTAAATTGGGGGTGCGTTGAGCGGGGTGCAAGGTGATACCCCCAAACTGAAAACCAAGGGGGCAATCATGGCACTGACAGCAATCGAAGTAAGCAAGGCAAAGGCAACCGACAAGGCCACAAAGCTGTTTGACGGCGGCGGCTTGTATCTACTGGCGCAACCCAATGGCGCAAAATACTGGCGGCTCAAGTACCGGTTCGCTGGAAGGGAAAAAATGCTTTCCATAGGGGTTTATCCTGACGTAAGCCTATCGGACGCACGGGAACGGCGCGAAGCTGCACGCAAGTTATTGGCGAATGGTGCAGACCCTAGCGCGGTAAAGAAGGCAAAAAAGGCGGCTGCAGTGGCCTTGGCGGAAAACAGCTTTGAGATTGTGGCGCGTGAATGGCTTTCTAAATTCTCAAAAAACTGGAAAGAATCGCATACAAGAACAACTACTTTAAGGTTGGTGAATGATGTATTCCCGTGGCTTGGTGTCCGCCCTATCGGGGATATAGACGCGCCTGAGTTGCTGACGGTATTGCGCCGGATCGAAAGCCGTGGTGCACTGGAAGCCGCTCACCGTGTTAGTGCAATCTGTGGGCAGGTGTTCCGGTATGCCATAGCGACAGGACGCGCCAAACGAGACCCGGCGGCAGACTTGCGCGGATCACTGCCACCACATAGAGGCAAGCACCTAGCAGCGATTACCGAACCCGTGCAGATAGGTAAATTGATGCGAGATATTGAAGGCTATCGGGGCTCGTTTATTGTGCGCTGCGCGCTGCGCCTTGCACCAATGGTATTCGTGCGACCGATAGAGTTGAGCCGTGCAGAATGGGCAGAAATTGACCTTGATAAAGCCGAATGGCGCATACCTGCCGACAAGATGAAAATGAAGGCGCTGCACATAGTCCCATTGTCAACTCAAGCCGTGGCGTTCCTGCGCGAACTTCACCCACTGACAGGCACGGGTAAATACCTCTTCCCCAATGTACGCACCCACACACTGCCAATGGCGGGCAACACGATATTGGCGGCGATCAGAAGCATGGGGTACACCTCCACAGAAATGACCGCGCACGGCTTCCGGCACATGGCCAGCACGCTATTAAACGAGCAGGGCTTTAATGCTGACGCAATCGAGCGGCAACTAGCGCACAAGGCCAGTGGTGTACGTGGGACCTATAACGCGGCTGAATACCTGCCAGAACGGAGGCGCATGATGCAGCACTGGGCGGACTACCTAGGCGGCTTGGCAGCGGGTGCGGAAGTGATACCGCTGCGCGCTAAAGGATAACGCACCTTGGACAAAACAAAACCACAACCCAAAAACCTTGCGGTGAAATCTGAAATTGCGGAAGTATTCATGAAGCAATTACCTGAAAATCTACTGCTGATGATTTACGAAGCTAAAAATGGAGACACGATAGCGGCGCGCAATACACTAATTTTGTTGACAGGGATGCTGTCATCTACACGATTTAACCAATTTACTGGAGAGATATTGTCTGAGCCGTTGGAAATTCCAGAGTGGGTGCGTTCATATTTAGCACAGTCGTTTACCCACATATTGGAGGGCCAGAATGCGGATAAGGCATTAAACTTGAAGCGCAACGGCAGGCCGACCGCGTGGAGTTATTATCCCAAACTGGCGGCGGCACAAACCGTGCATTTTTACCATACCCATAGTGCAGAAAAAAAAACCATTGAGGAAAGCTGTGCGACAGTTGCCGATGGGATCAATAGTCTGGTAGCAAGAGTAAATCGCACGCTTCTAGAGTCTGTTGGCCTAGGGCATTTTATCGGGAAGTCCGGAATAAGCCAGGAGTTGGTGTCGAAGTGGTACTTTAAGCTGCTAAAAAAAAATGCAAACCTTAATGGCATTAGAGGCAAGCAAATAGCCCAACTTATAGAGGTTGATTTACGAAACCCCCAATAGTTTCGTATGTGATGTAAATCACAATGTTGTACAAAATCCATTCTGCCTACTTTTACGGCGTTTCAGGAATGGATAGCACCATGCAAGCAACTACATCACAAACCGCACTCGCGCACGCTCAGCAACAAACAGCCCTAATCCGCCGCCGCGAAGTCGAGCGGCTGACCGCGTTATCGCGATCCAGAATCTATTACCTGATGAAGCAAGGCGCATTCCCCAAGCCAGTGACCCTCGGCACCATGAGTGTGGCATGGGTCGCGGCTGAAGTTCAGCAATGGATAACTGACCGCATTGCTGAACGCAAGACAGCCGACTCGCTGAGGGGGGATGTGCCATGATAGAACACACCCAGTTTTTGCGTATTAAAAAACTGAGGGGCAGCGGAATTATCGCTATCGCTGCCCGGCATAACCTTGAACCTGATGCGAGAGCTAAAGCTCACATAGACTCGCGCAAGACTTCGCAGAATGTTGTTCTTCGAGGCGCTAACCTTGCTGCTGATGTGGCGGCGGAAGCGGTCAGCATGATGGAGCAGGCGAAAGTTAAGCGGCGGATAAATGAAGTTCTCGGGCTAGAAGTTATTTTTAGCCTGCCCCCATTCTCGGGAATTACAGAACAAGATTTTTTTAATGATGCACTCGCATGGGCGGAAGGCTTTTTCGAGATACCAATTCTGAGCGCGGTAATCCACAACGATGAGGTCGCGCCACATTGTCACGTAATCATGTTGCCACTATTTGATGGGCGTATGATAGGCAGCGGATTGATGGGCAACAAGCAACGCTTGAAGGCGTTGCAAGCTGACTTTCATGCAAAGGTAGGGCAAGGGTATGGTTTGAAGCGCGGAGAGCCTGTAAAGCGTCATAGCGCCGCTGCCAGATCAAAGGCAGCTGATAGCGTTATTGATGCCTTGCGGAAGGCGCTAAGGGGCATTGATGAGCCTACATTCTGGGACGCTATGCGCGACACCATCACGGAAAGCACAGGAGCCTTGATGGCTTACTTCGACATTGAGTACGAAAAACCCAAGCAACCGAAGAAAACTTTCGCCGGAATAATGACGAAGAAGTTTAAGCCTGAAAAGCCTATAGGGAATGGGAATTCTACAAAGCCTATAGGGATTGATGCCGAAATCAGCGCCCCAAAAGTGCAAAGCCTATCCTGTGTAGGGTTTGCAAATTCCACACCGCTAATTCAGCCTGCCGACACGTCGATACCAGACGACGACGAGCAGGAATATGTCAGGATGCGAGATGAAGTTCAGCCAGCCAGCTTTTGGGATGGTGAGCTTGGGGATTATGTCCGGCCACAGAGTAAGATGAAACCGAAGTCAGCCAAAATTGAACAGGTGCGTGCGGCAATGATCGACCTCGACCTTAATCCAGAAAATTTCACAATCGAACTATTGGAAACATGAGATGGCGAAGGGCTGGACAGACGAACGAAGAGCACGACAGTCAGCGGCAATCCATATGTGGAGACCTTGGGAGCATTCAACGGGCGCTAGATCAGCCGAAGGCAAGGCCAAGTCGGCGCGCAATGCCTTCAGGTTCACAATCCGCAAGGCCAGAAAATTCGCTTATTACCTTTCGAGGCAATGGCGCAGGATGAATGCTGGCCTGCCCTATGCGTCAATTGTTGAGATGACGGCAAGGGCGAAACTGTACGGCGTGGAGGTGGACTGATAACGGTTCAGTACGCAATTTCCGCGCAGATAAGCGCACAGTTTCGCCGCACATTTTCGTAAAGAAATGAGCGTTTAAATACAAATATACAATTGGTTAAGTATTGTAGTGAGCAAATCAACCGAACGATTACGCAACAATAAGTGCGCACTTTAATTGGCAAACGAACTATTAACAGAGGGCAGTAACGATGCGACACTGGACACCAAATGAGCGGCAGCGACAGGCGGAGCTAATCCACACTTGGAAGCCTTGGACACACAGCACAGGCGCACGGACACCGGCAGGCAAGGCGGTATCATCACAGAATGTTATCGTCGGCCTGCGGAACCGGGAAAAGGCACTTGCACAGGCCATGCAGGAGCTTCACGCGGTACAGGCCAAGATCAGGAAGCTGACAGCCAAACGGGGTGAGGTGGCGTTAAGAACGTGACTTGCGGATATTCTTGGCATGCCACGGAGTAGGGTCAGGAATTCTTTGCGCGCCGCGCATCATCTTTAGCCTTGATCCACTCTCGGCCCTTCGCTGTGAGCATTGATTCGGGCAGTTCACTGGGAGAGGTGAAATACACCATATAGCAAGAGCAGCCCAACTCTTCCCCTGGCGCAGTCATTTCATCCGTGTATCCAGCGCCCTTGTTGATCAGCCCTTGCTGCATGGCCCAAGATCCCCGAATGGCGTAAACCTTGCCATCGCGCTCCTTGTGCTCAGGGCGATAATCGTAACCTGCTCGCCGCCAATGACTACGCCACATACCGGCAATATCTCCGTTTTGTTCTCTTTTGACAACTAAGCTGGAAGCTTTAAGGGTGTAAAACAACCGAGGCCACTTCGTTAAGGATCGAAGCTCCCTTTTGATTTCAGCAATCATGCTCTTGGCTAATTTATCTTTGGTTCCGCCATTCGGAACTTGCTTTAGAAAATTTATCAGCAAGTCGTGAAACTGGCTTAGCCGTTCGTCAAAATAAAGTTTTGATTGTTGCCTGTAGTTTTCAATACACCAGTCATAACCTTCTGGGCTAGTAACGAGTGGCAGAGCGATTTCAAAAACTTTTGACTTGATTTCCTCTAGGTGAGCTGGAGAGCTTGGGCCTGACTTCAAGAAGCCGGTTAATATTGCCCCTACACCGTCGATTGCCTCTTTCGTATCCATCATTACCCCATGCAATTTTGCGCGAGTTATTTGGTTTGCTCATGACCAATGATACCCCGAACTACATGTGGAGTGCTTTCCGCTGCCGGTAAAAATAGCCCGGCGGTTTTTCTTTTCATAGCCCAGCCCCTAGCCGCCAACAATTGGGGGTATTTGTGGGGGTGTAACTGGAATGCCAACAACAACAATCAAGCAAATATGCGCCTTACGGCTTGCTTTGGCGTGGTGGACTGAAAGGCGTTGACCCTACTGATTGGATATAGCCGTTGCGGAAACCCCGCTGGCGGTTTGCTGAGCTTTTCTTGCTTGTTCAGCTTTCAACTTCTGTCTTATTCTTTCCCGTTCTTTTGCAGGCAGCCTCGTAAAAGCTCGATATCTTTTACGGGCGGCTTCGCGCTGTGCCGGGGTGAGTTGGCTCCACTTTTTCAGCCGATCATGGTAGCGTTGCTTCTGTTCGGGTGTCATTTTTGGGTAATGTTTTGCGGTTTCTAGCAGGCGGTTTCGCTGTATCCCGGGCAGAATATCCCACTGCCCATCCATGGGGGCAAGTGCTTCGCGTTGTGTTGGGGTTAGGGCGCGCCAAGACGGCGCTGCCGCGCTGCAAGGTGAGCTGGCCAGACTCAGCAATAAACACAAAGTAACTGCAATTATCTGAGTATTAAAAGAAATAAGTCTTCTCATTCGCTGCCGCATTCCAGATATTTAATTTACGAAAACATCAATCGGCAGGTCGCTAGTCAAAATCGCTACATCCGTGTCGTCAATTTGCTGTTCTTGAACGTGCTGCCAGTAACTGGTTCCCGCGATCAGAACAGCGACAAGCAGTCCTGCAGCTATCCAGGGTGTAGCAGAATGTGGCATCAATTTGTCCGTCCAGCGAACTGAGGAGTGCCCGGAGGCCGAGGTAAGTTTTAAGACGGGAGCTCGGGTAGATTGTCTCTTTAGTGCATTCTGACGTGCGTTTGCCAATGAAGATAAGGTGGCGTTATCCAGCTGTTGGACGCTTTTTATCAGCAGTTGTGCCACTTTTACGGGATTTAATTCGTAGGTCATGGTAGTTCTACTCCTTTCGCTTTAAGGGCGACAGCAAGCGCATGTACGGCACGCGAGCAGTGTGTTTTTACGCTGCCTTCAGTACAACCCATCACTACAGACGTCTCGGTCGTATCCATTCCCTCCCAGTAACGCAGCAGGAAGGCTTCGCGTTGACGTAGAGGCAGCTTGCCAAGTGCTTGCTCGACTAACGCAATAATTTGTTTTTGTTGCAAGGACGCCTCGGGTACAAGGGAGGAAGTATTGTTATCGCTGTCTTCCAGCACGTCCAGCAGATCAATTTCATCATCATCGTGCTTGGGCTGCAAGGCGGAAAAAAGCGTTATCCAGGAGGACCGAACTTTCTGCCTGCGATAATGATCACGTATGGTATTTTGCAGGATGCGCTGGAACAGCATTGGCAGCTCTTCAGCTGGTTTGGCGCCATATTTTTCAGCTAGCTTGAGCATCGAGTCCTGAACGATATCCAGTGCAGTGTGGTCGTCGTGCACGGCAAATACCGCATGTTTAAACGCGCGGCGCTCAACGTTACAGAGAAATTGGCTTAATTCAGCTGGAGTGCACAAGATTTATGGCCCTTTGGCAGAGTGATATGGTAGCAAATTGCTCGGTAATCCGCTTGAAACCATGTTGTTAGAGCGGCAATGGTTGACCAAACCGTTGCCAACCTTTATCTTACGCGGTTCTATTTTGTTTAAATCTAAGGTGCTTGTGATGGAGTTGACAGGTGCGGAAATCGCTATCCGCTGTTTGCAGAAAGAAGGGGTTGAATACATATTCGGCTATCCTGGTGGGGCGGTGCTGCATATTTATGATGCTTTGTTTCAGCAGGATGTTGTCAAACACATTTTGGTGCGTCACGAGCAAGCAGCCATACATGCCGCCGACGGCTATGCCCGATCTTCCGAGAAAGTGGGCGTGGCATTGGTCACTTCCGGTCCGGGTATAACCAATGCGGTTACCGGTATCGCGACAGCCTATATGGACTCGATCCCGATGGTGGTGATCAGTGGCCAAGTGCCAAGTTTCGCGATTGGTGAAGATGCCTTCCAGGAAGTCGACGCTGTCGGGATAACCCGACCCTGTGTGAAGCACAATTTTTTGGTAAAAGACGTGAATGATATTGCGCCGACCATCAAGAAGGCGTTTTATCTGGCCAAGTCCGGGCGTCCGGGGCCGGTATTGGTGGATATTCCGAAAGATATCTCAAATCATAAAACCGAGTTTGTCTATCCGGACAGTGTCAGCATCCGTTCATACAATCCGGTTGGCAAGGGCGACATTGCACAAATCAGGCGCGCTGTGCAATTGCTTCTGGAAGCGAAGCGCCCCATGATATACAGTGGTGGTGGTGTGGTGCTGTCGGGGGCCTCATCCGAACTGACTGACCTGGTGCGCCTGCTCGGCTTTCCCTGCACCAACACGCTGATGGGTTTGGGCGCCTATCCCGCCACTGATAAACAGTTCGTAGGTATGCCCGGTATGCATGGTACTTACGAAGCATGCATGGCGATGCAGTATTGCGATGTGCTGTTGGCGGTCGGCGCGCGCTTTGACGATCGTGTGGTCGGCAACGTCGAGCATTTCGCACAGGTGCCGCGCAAAATCATCCATGTCGATATCGATCCATCTTCCATCGCCAAACGCGTCAAGGTTGATGTGCCGATAGTTGGCGATCTGAAATTGGTATTGGAACAAATGTTGGGCGAATTGCACAACAGTAAGCAAAAATCTAATGCTTCGGATATGGCCGCTTGGTGGAAGCAGGTGGAAGAATGGCGCACAAAGGGCGGCGGACTGCGCTACAAGAATTCCACCGAGATCATCAAGCCGCAATTCGTTATTGAAAAGCTCTATGAGGTCACTGGCGGTGATGCCTTCATCACATCGGATGTCGGTCAGCACCAGATGTGGGCGGCGCAGTATTACAAATTCAACAAACCGCGGCGCTGGATCAATTCGGGCGGATTGGGCACCATGGGTTTTGGTTTGCCCGCCGCAATGGGCGTGCAACTGATCAATCCAGGCGCGACAGTGGCATGTGTGACGGGTGAAGGCAGTATCCAGATGAACATTCAGGAGCTATCCACCTGCAAACAGTTTCATCTGCCGATCAAGATTTTGTCGTTGAATAACCGTTACCTGGGGATGGTGCGTCAGTGGCAGGAATTCTTCCATGGCAACCGCTATTCGGAATCTTATATGGATGCGCTGCCTGATTTTGTGAAGTTGGCCGAGGCCTATGGACATATCGGGATACGGATCGACAAACCTTCAGATGTGGAGCCGGCGTTGAAAGAAGCTTTTGCACGCAAGAACGACCTGGTGTTCATGGATTTCCAGACCGACCCCACGGAAAACGTTTTTCCGATGGTGCCGGGCGGCAAGGGCTTGTCTGAAGTGATTTTGTCGGAGGATCTGTAATGCGGCATATCATTTCTCTGTTGATGGAAAATGAGGCGGGCGCCTTGTCACGCGTAGCCGGACTGTTCTCGGCACGGGGTTATAACATCGAGTCACTTGCTGTTGCTCCGACAGAAGATCCGACCCTGTCGCGTATGACTATCGTTACCAGTGGTTCGGATGCGGTCATCGAGCAGATCAACAAACAGTTGAACAAGCTGATCGATGTGGCGGCGGTGATGGACCTGAGCGAAGGAGGGCATCTTGAACGCGAATTGATGCTGGTCAAGGTGCGTGCTGATGCTGCGGTGCGCGAGGAGTTGACGCGCATCACCGATTCTTTTCAGGGGCGTGTCATAGATGTTTCGGATAGCACTTGCACAATTGAACTGACCAATACCTGCGCCAGGCTGGATGATTTTCTGCAAGCAATCGGGCATAACCAGATTTTGGAAACGGTACGCACCGGGGCTTCCGGCATCGGGCGTGGCGATAGAATTTTGAAACTTTAATTTACTAAAAAGAGGGCAACATGAAAGTTTATTACGACAAAGACGCGGACCTTTCCCTGATCAAAGGCAGACAAGTAGCTATCATCGGGTACGGTTCACAGGGGCATGCTCATGCACAGAATTTGAAGGAATCCGGGGTAAATGTGACAGTCGGCCTGCGCAAGAGCGGTGTTTCCTGGAAGAAAGCCGAAGCTGCCGGCCTTAAGGTCGCCGAAGTTGCTGCCGCAGTGAAGGGTGCCGATGTGGTGATGCTACTGTTGCCAGACGAGAACATTCCTGATGTCTATAATTTGGAAGTTGCGCCGAATATGAAAGCGGGCGCGGCGTTGGCTTTCGCGCACGGCTTTAATGTGCATTACAACCAGGTTATTCCGCGTCCCGATGTGGATGTCATCATGATCGCGCCGAAAGGGCCTGGACACACGGTGCGCTCTGAATATCTCAAGGGGGGCGGTGTACCGACCCTGATTGCGGTGTATCAGGACAAGTCGGGCAAGGCCAAGGATATTGCGCTGTCATACGCGGCAGCCAATGGCGGCACCAAGGGTGGTGTAATCGAAACAAATTTCCGCGAAGAAACTGAAACCGACTTGTTCGGTGAACAGGCTGTTTTGTGTGGTGGGGCGGTGGAACTGGTCAAGGCCGGTTTTGAAACCCTGACCGAAGCGGGCTATGCTCCGGAAATGGCCTATTTCGAGTGCCTGCACGAATTGAAGCTGATCGTCGACCTGATGTACGAAGGCGGTATCGCCAACATGAACTATTCGATATCCAATAATGCCGAATACGGTGAATATGTGACGGGACAGCGCGTAATCGGTGATCAGGCTCGTGCCGCGATGAAGGAATGCCTGAAGAACATTCAGAACGGTTCCTATGCGAAACAATTCATTCTGGAAGGCCGCACCAACTATCCAGAAATGACTGCGCGCAGGCGCTTGAATGCAGAACATCCAATCGAAAAGGTTGGCGGCCAACTGCGTGCAATGATGCCCTGGATCAGCAAGAACAAGTTGGTCGACCAATCGAAAAACTAGCCGCAGGTTGGAATCGCAAGTTGCATGCTTAAACTGACCTGCAACTTGCTGGTTAGGCATTCGACTTGCGACTAGAAACATAATCTATGGATTACCTTCAAGCCATCTTGGACCACGAAATTAGTATTATCTTGATCGCCTGGAAGACCAGCGAGCAAGTCAGCAACGTGGACGGATGGTCGGTATGCAAGACCGTCTTGCTTGGCAATGATGCTGCAAAAGAGTTAGTCTAGGCACATGGACGAATTTGATACTCGCAAATCGATAAATCTGCGCAAGCGTGGGATTTATCTGCTGCCCAATCTGTTTACGACCGGTGCGCTGTTTGCCGGTTTTTACGCAATTGTTCAGGCAATGAATGCGCATTTCGAGCATTCCGCGGTGGCAATCTTTATCGCCATGGTCCTGGACGGGCTGGATGGGCGCGTGGCGCGCCTGACGCACACGCAAAGTGAATTCGGGGCGGAATATGACAGCCTGTCCGACATGGTTTCATTTGGCGTGGCCCCTTCATTGGTTATTTACGAATGGGCCTTGAAAGGGTTGGGGAAGTGGGGTTGGTTTGCCGCATTCATATATTGTGCAGCGACCGCGTTGCGGTTGGCGCGTTTCAACACAAATATCGATGTGGTGGATAAACGCTATTTCCAGGGGCTGCCCAGTCCTGCAGCGGCGGCACTCATCGCCGGATTTGTCTGGGTGATGCAAGACTACGGTGTCAGCGTTGATTACATTCATTGGTACGCAGCCGCACTTGCGGTGTTTGCCGGGCTGACCATGGTCAGCAATCTGCCGTACTACAGCTTCAAGGATTTCAACATGCGCAAAAGCGTCCCGTTTGTGACGATCCTGCTGGCCGCGCTGTTTTTTATTTTTATTTCCAGCTATCCGCCCGGCGTGTTATTCGGATTGTTCCTGTGTTACGCCTTGTCCGGCTATGTGATGTGGGGTTGGCGGAGACGTCACAAGCAACCGCCTATTGCATGAGCCGATAAAACTGGTTATATTCCAGCCATGCACTTTTCTACGCACATCGCAATATCCCACTCTACGTTCAGCCTGCTGGCTGCGCTGCTGCTGCGCGGCGCGCGCTAATCATATACCCCTACAAGTTTGAAACATGCGCGGTAACCTTGGCGGCTCCGCAGGCTAAATCTATTTTGCAATGGAGATCAACATGACAGAAAAATTGATAATTTTTGATACCACCTTACGCGATGGCGAACAGAGCCCCGGCGCGGCAATGACCAGGGAAATGAAAATCCGCATCGCCCGCCAACTGGAAAAATTGGGCGTGGATATCATCGAGGCGGGTTTTGCAGCAGCCAGCCCGGGAGATTTCGAGGCGGTAAAGGCAGTTGCAAGGACAATTAATGATTCAACGGTATGTTCGTTGGCGCGTGCGATCGAGAATGACGTGCGCCGTGCCGGAGAAGCCATCCAATTGGCCAAGTCGGGCCGTATCCACACCTTCATTGCCACCAGCCAAATCCATATGCAACACAAATTGCGCATGAATGAAGATCAGGTTGTAGAACGTGCGGTGAGTGCGGTGAAGTGGGCGCTGGAATATACCGACGATGTGGAATTTTCTGCGGAGGATGCTGTACGCTCCGACATGGATTTTCTGGTACGGGTGTTTGACGCGGTGATTCAGGCCGGGGCCAAGACACTGAATGTGCCCGACACGGTGGGTTATTCCATTCCCGCGGCATGGGGGGAACGCATCAAGCAGTTGATCGAGCGTGTGCCAAATTCGGGCAAGGTGATCTGGTCCACGCATTGCCACAACGATCTGGGTTTGGCGGTGGCGAACTCCTTGTCCGCCGTGATGAATGGCGTGCGCCAGGTTGAGTGCACCATCAACGGACTCGGCGAACGTGCCGGTAATGCATCTCTTGAAGAAATCGTGATGGCGGTCAAAACGCGCCGAGATATATTCAACCTGGATACGCGCATCAACACCGCTCAAATCGTCCCCACCTCCAAGCTGGTGTCAAGCATCACCGGTTACCCGGTGCAACCGAACAAGGCGATTGTCGGTGCCAACGCCTTCGCTCATGAGTCAGGAATACACCAGGATGGGGTGATCAAGCATCGCGAGACCTACGAAATAATGCGTGCCGAAGATGTGGGCTGGAATGCCAACAAATTATCCCTGGGCAAACTCTCCGGGCGAAACGCTTTGCGCCAGCGTTTTACTGCGCTGAATATCGAGTTTGCTTCTGAAGAAGTTTTTAATGCCGCTTTTCAGCGTTTCAAGGAATTGGCGGATCGCAAAAGCGAGATTTTCGACGAAGATTTGCAGGCTTTGGTCAGCGACGAAGCGGTGACCCAGATCAACGAATATTATCGCCTAGTGGCCATGGGCGCACATTCTGAAACCGGTGTGTTGCCGGTGGCGCGTATCGTGATGAGCATAGATGGCAAGGATTACCAGGCCGATGCGCAGGGAGGCGGGCCGGTGGATGCCATTTTCAAGGCGATAGAGCAGATCGTAAACAGTGGCAGCGAATTGCAATTGTATTCGGTGAACAATATAACAAGCGGGACCGATGCGCAGGGTGAAGTGACGGTGCGGCTATCCAAGAACGGGCGCATCGTGAACGGACAAGGTGCGGATACCGACATCGTGGTGGCGTCCGCCAAGGCATATCTCAACGCGCTGAACAAATTGCACAGCAAAATGGAGCGGGCCCACCCGCAAGTGTGATTTGATGCTTGGAGGCATAATTAGCGGAAAGTAACTGAGCGTTTATTCTTTGAATGGAAGGCGCGCATTTGCCGGTCAGTTACTGTATTTTGATTTTTTGCCAGGCCAATAAAAAACTTACCATTTAACCAAACAGGGCTTATAATCAGCCTCGGTATTCAGGGCTATTGTCGCCATCGTGATTTTTTGAACGTGAATCTGGAACGGTCGACTTGCATTGTTGAATGATTTTATTTTAAGATATATTCGCTGGTGTAATACCTGTACCAATTACTTCTTAATAACCAAGGAGCAGAAGATGGAAGGCGTCGCGATATTCTTTATTTGCATGTTTCTCCTTACCGGCGTGATCATTGTTACGGATGATGCTCAATGGGACAGGAAAGAATAATTAACCCGGTAATTCCGGCAGCTTAAAGGGCTTGCCGGATTTTAAAGGGTCAGTCTTGGCTTATAACGGGCAAAACTACCGGAAAAGCTTGGACTACACCCAAGTCGGTTTTGCATATAGCTATTTTTGACCAGTCTTTGTTGAGGATGGTTGTGAAATGGCATTTAGAAGGGTTGGCGTTCGATGCCAGCCCTTTTTATTTTTAACGGGCTCGCCGGACTCGGCTTATTTTCTGAGTCAAATGGGCATTGAAACGATAAAAGCGCAATTCTCACCTGTTCAGTTTAAATTACCGGAATATTGAAAAAGGGCGTACATAATGAACAAATATTTACCATTGCTATGTGCCTTGGGCTGCTTTGCCCAGCCAGTTTGGGCGGCCAACATCAGTCTTTCAAATTTCAAAGCTGCGCAGCCAGCCTTTAGAACTTTCTCCGAAGACTTGGGTGCGGCTCTGAGCTATAAACCCATCACTCCACCGGCACCTTTGGGCATTACGGGTTTTGATATTGGTTTGGAAGTAACCTCGACCAAAATGAGAAATTTGGATATCGCCACCGGCAGTTCAACGACCAACTTGGTTGTTCCCAAGCTGCACATCTACAAAGGGTTACCGCTCAATTTTGATGTTGGTGCATTTTACTCGGCTGTACCTACTACCAATATCAAGTTTTATGGCGGCGAATTACGCTATGCGATACTTGAAGGCAGCGCGGCAATGCCCGCAGTCGGCATCCGTGGCGCACTGACAAAATTGACTGGCGTGAGCCAGCTCGCATTAACGACCAGAAGTCTGGATGTCTCCATCTCCAAGGGCTTCACCATATTTACCCCATATGCGGGGATTGGACGTGTCTGGGTTGACAGCACGCCCGACGCAGCAACCGGGCTGACGCAAGAAACCTTCCAGCAGGGCAAGGTTTTTGTCGGCGGCAACCTCAATTTTGGGGCTGCGAATGTTGCGCTGGAATATGACAAGACGGGTGCTGCGCCATCCTACAGTGCCAAACTGGGATTCCGCTTCTGACGGATTCAGGCCAGCTGTTTTGAGATGGGCGATTAAGGCCACCACTAGGCCTTAATCGCCCATTTTTATTGAAGCCAATCCATCCAGCGAGGGAACAGTAATCGCTGCAGGGTAATGCAGCCGCCAAATTTGTTTGTCACCGCGCACATCAATCCCGTCGCAATCCAGTCCAATCGCCCGCACATCCGTCACATCAACACTGTGCCGTTGCTGCAACAGTTGTTGCAGTAAATCATGCTGCCCTGTGTTCAATTCCGCGAGTAGCAGTTCTTCCCGTTGGGCGAATGTCAGCGCCTGTGTGACGGTGTAATTTTCCATATCGATCCAATGAATATTTCCGAATCCGCCGATGTGGCGGATGGCAAGCGGGCGAATGCGGTAAAAAGAAAAATCGTGCATTGAGAAATAAGCTTGCGCTTCCGGAAAATAGCGCAAATAGCGCAGGCCGGCTTGGTCCCGATCTGGTTCTGGCTCGGCATTGCCAGTAACTGTGACGCGCCCCTGGGTCTGTATATGCGGGTTTTGCTGATTGTGCGTGATCAGGCTCACACGCGGATCGTGCCGGATATTTTTAGTGTGTTCTGCCAGTGTGCTGATAAGGATGAGCAGGCTGCCATCGTGATCCACCAGATACGGCGTGATCGAGCCAAACGGGTAACCATCGAACTTTTTCGACAGGGTGCACAGTGCGCCGTAGCGATGTGCGCGTAACATCCGGCGCGCTTCGTGGGCAATCATGCCGCCAGTTTCAGGGCGGTTTCTGCCAGCCGGCGACCTAATGCCATACATAGTTTTTTTTCAGCTTCTGAGATTGGCAAGTCGTTGGCAGGACCCGCCACGTGACTGGCACCATAGGGCGTGCCGCCACTTTGTGTGGCAGAAAGCTCCGCTTCGGAATAGGGCAGGCCGATGATGATCATGCCCTGGTGCAGCAACGGCAACATCATCGATAGCAAAGTGCTTTCCTGGCCCCCATGCATGGTGCCGGTGGAGGTAAACAAAGCTGCCGGTTTACCGACCAGTGCGTGTTTCATCCATAATCCGCCGGTGCCATCCCAAAAATATTTCATTGCAGAGGCCATGTTCCCAAAACGCGTCGGACTGCCCAGCGCCAGGCCGATGCACTCTTCGAGATCGCGCAATTCGACGTACGGTGCGCCACTTTCCGGGATGTCCGGTTCCGTCGTTTCGCAAACTGCAGAGATTTTAGGTACAGTACGCAACCTGGCGCGTGCACCGTCGACTTGTTCCACGCCCCGCGCAATCAGCTGCGCCATTTGCCGGGTTGCACCATACTGGCTGTAAAAGAGTATCAGTATTTCATTATCGGTTGCCATGATGTAATTATAGGGAAACTCACAGACCATGCTCAAGAATTTTCGCGATATTCGGGCGTTGATCAATTTTATCGTGACGCGATTTTCCCATGATCGGTGCACGCAGACCGCGGCGAGTTTGACATTTACCACTTTGTTGTCATTGGTGCCGCTGATGACCATCGCGTTGACGATGTTCTCTGCATTCCCGGTATTCGAGGATTTCTCGGTTCACATCAAGACCTATCTGCTGAATAATCTGATGCCGGATACCGCCGGCGTGGTGATTACACAGTACATGCAGCAATTCACCGAGAGTGCGGCTCGTCTCACCACGGTGGGGATAGGCTTTCTCGCGCTCACGGCGATGTTGATGATGCTGACCATTGACCACGCTTTCAACACCATATGGCGGGTGACGCGACCCCGTCCGTTGATCAACCGGCTGGTGATCTATTGGGCGGTACTGACCTTGGCGCCGCTACTGGTCGGGGCAAGCCTGACGCTGACCTCATGGTTGGTCGGCGTATCCATGGGCTATGCCAAACATATTCCGGTATTTGGCGTTGAGGCGCTGAAAGTAGTGCCGGTGTTACTCACCACGCTGGCATTTGCCATGATGTTCCGGCTTGTACCGAACCGTTACGTTCCACGTCGCCATGCGCTGATTGGCGCATTCGTGGCAGCCGTGTTGTTCGAGACCATGAACCGGGCATTCGGTTTTTACGTCAGCCACTTTCCGACTTACAAGTTGGTGTACGGCGCGTTTGCCAGCGTGCCGATCTTCTTGATGTGGATTTACCTGTCCTGGCTGACCATACTGCTTGGTGCCGAGATTACAGCGTCTTTGTCGCACTGGCGCACACCTGTGATGCAACAGAGATCATCTGCCATCCAGTTACTGGATGCTCTGCGGGTATTGAAGACCATGATGGACGGATTTCAGCAGGGGAAAGTGATCACTTTCCCGGAGATGTCCAAGTCACTGCGCATCGGTTACGACGAATTGGAAAAAATACTCGAAAAACTGGCCGGTGCCGACATGGTGCGCAAGGCAGAATGGCAAGGCTGGCTGCTGATGCGTGATGTGAACCAGATTCGCGCCAAGGAATTGCTGAAATTGTTCGTGCTGGATCGTGACTCGCTACCCCCCAAGCAGGTCAGTGATTCACTGCAGCAATGGCTTGCAGCAAGTACCGACCAGATTGAACAAAGCACGGATGTCAGCCTGCAGGAACTTTTCACGCGACAAGCGGTTTGATTGCTTGCCCGATGCAATTAATTGCGCTTTAATGCGCGGCGATTGAAAAACTCGGAATTTGGGGAAATGATGAAACTGTTGGAAACTATTTTCGAAGGTGTGCTGTGGAATAGCCGATTTGTGATTATCACGGCGGTGATCGGCAGCCTGCTGGCCGGCTTTGCGATTTTCTACATGGCAACCGTAGATGTGGTAAATCTGTTCATGCATGCCATGCATTATGCGGACTCCGGACTGACAGACCAAGCGCGCAAGGCGTTGCATGACAGTACGGTCACTCATATCGTGGAAGTGGTGGACGGCTATCTGCTGGCCACGGTGATGCTGATTTTTTCGCTGGGCCTGTACGAGTTGTTCATCAGTGATATCGATCAGGCGCATGGCAGCAAGGCATCCAGCAAAATATTGGTCATCAGCAGCCTGGATGATCTGAAGTCCCGCTTGGCCAAAGTGATATTGATGATCTTGATCGTCACCCTGTTTCAGGAGGCCATCAACATGAAGCTGACCACCCCGCTGGATCTGGTTTATCTAGGTGCGAGTATTGCGCTGATCGCACTCGCGCTGTATTTCAGTCATGCTGCTGAACCCGATCATGCTAATGGGTCGGATAAGCCTGATACATCCGACCACCAGGGGCATTAACCCGGTTGAATTCCGGGCGGGCTGCTCGCCGCAGTGGTCCAGCCGGTCGGCGATTTGTTGTATAAGTTTAAGGATGTACAGCTTGGTTATCAGACGGGCTAAGTGATTCGCGCAAGCATTGAGTCTTGTATAAAAAAATAGATCAATTGATCGACGAATAGTATTTGCCGACTGTGCGGTGCGGTATTGTCCAATGGTTTCGCCATGCGGCGCGGACCAGATTCGGATATCTGGATTTTCCTAAAGTGCCGTTGTAGCGTCCCAGGGCGCGAAACAGATTGCCATTTTCCATATCCAGATAATGACGCAGGATGGTGCAACCGTAACGCAGGTTGACGCGCAGATGAAACAGGTTCTGTCCCTTCGTGCCGATTTCTTTTACCCAGAACGGCATCACCTGCATGTAACCCCGTGCGCCTGAATTGGATACGGCATACTTGTTAAAACCGCTCTCTACTTCGATAAGACCCAATACCAGCTGGGGATCAAGCCCGGCACGTGTGGCTTCATAATGGACAGTCTTCAAGAAATTCATGCGGTATTCGGTGTCCGGCATGGTTTTCTGCAATCGCCGCGACATCTCATTTAACCAGGAGTCCGCTTCGTACTGTGTGGCAAACGCGAGTTTGGGCTCGGCCTGGTCCGACACACTGCGTTGCAACAGCGCGCGGACACTGGCGGAAAGCGGCGTATAGATTTGGCCTCCGGCCTGTGCCGCAGACGCAAACAGCAACCCCGCTACGCAAAAAAGCAGGGAGAAATACCGCGGCAAAGATAGGCGGATCAGTCGCATAACCTCGATTCTACGAAAGCCAGCGCGTTTTGCAAGGGTATGGCTTGCGCGGCAGTATCGCGTCGGTCCTGATATTCCAGCATCCCTTCTTTCAGACCGCGCTCTCCGATGACGATGCGATGGGGAATCCCGATCAACTCCATATCGGCAAACATCACGCCGGGACGTTCGTCGCGGTCATCCAGTAACACCTCTATTCCGGCCGTTTTCAGATCGGCATACAATTTTTCCACGGTAGCGCGCACCGCCTCGCTTTTGCCCATGCCAATCGGCACGATGGCGATCTGGAACGGCGCCATGGCCCTCGGCAGTTTGATGCCGCGCTCGTCAAAGTTTTGCTCGATCGCGGCGGCGACAATGCGCGACACGCCGATACCATAGCAACCCATCTCGATGATTTGTGTTTTGCCCTGCGCGTCCAGAAACGTCGCTTTCATGGCCTCGGCATATTTGGTGCGCAACTGGAAGATATGGCCTACTTCGATGCCGCGGCAGATTTCCAGTGTGCCTTTCCCGTCCGGCGAGGTATCGCCGGTGACGACATTGCGTATGTCTGCCACCAGATCGGGCTCGGGCAGATCGCGACCCCAGTTCACACCGGCGGTATGAAACTTGGGTTTGTTCGCACCCGCAACAAAATCGCTCATCATGGCAACGGTTAGGTCGGCGATGACTCGAGTCTTTGAACGATCGATGCCGACCGGGCCCAGAAAACCGGGGGGGCAGTTGAAATGCGCCCGAATCTCTTCTTCCGTGGCAAAGCGGAAATCGGCAAGTCCAGGGAGTTTTCCGGCCTTGACCTCATTCAGGCTGTGATCTCCGCGCAGCAACAAGACATGCAGGTCGTCATCGGCTATCAATGCCAGCAGCTTTACCGTGCGTTGCAACGGGATGCCCAGCAGTTCCGCGACCTGTTCGCAAGTGGTCTGTTTGGGAGTGTCCACATCACGCATCGATTCCGTCGCGGTGGCACGCGCAGTGCTCGGCGCAACGGCCTCTGCCAGTTCCACATTCGCGGCGTAATCGGAACTCGGACAGTAGGCCAGGGCGTCTTCGCCGGAATCCGCCAGCACATGAAACTCGTGCGAGCCGCTGCCGCCGATCGCACCGGTATCAGCCGCGACGGCACGGAATTTTAGACCGAGACGGGTGAAGATCCGCGAGTAGGTATCATGCATCACGCGGTAGGTTTGCTCCAGGCTCGCAAAATCGGCATGGAAGGAATAGGCATCTTTCATCAGGAATTCGCGCGCGCGCATCACGCCGAAACGCGGGCGCACTTCGTCGCGGAACTTGGTCTGGATCTGGTAGAAATTGACCGGCAGTTGCCGGTAACTGCGGATCTCGCGGCGCGCGATATCGGTGATCACTTCCTCGTGGGTGGGCCCGAAGCAGAAATCGTTGCCGTGCCGGTCTTTGATCTTGAGCATCTGCGGCCCGAATACCCCCCATCTTCCCGTTTCCTGCCAGAGTTCGGCGGGCTGAACGGCGGGCATCAGCAATTCGATCCCCCCGCTGCGCTCCATTTCGTCACGCACGATATTTTCCACCTTGCGCAATACCCGCAAACCAAGCGGCATCCAGGTATACAAACCGCTGGCCAGTTTCTTGATATAGCCGGCGCGCATCATCAGTTTGTGGCTGGCGAGTTCGGCTTCTGAGGGGGCCTCCTTAAGGGTGGAAATGAAAAATTGTGAGACACGCATGATGGGCACGATCTGGTTGTTAAATTCGGTCTGCGATTTTACAGGGAATGCCGGTATTCCGGTATGTTAAGGTGTTCATGAAAGGCTGTTTCCCTTTTCATTGAAGTGGAAATGTGAAAGAATCGGGCTGTTGAAATTAACCGAGTAGAGTGACAAATGATAGACCGAGACGGCTACCGCCCGAATGTCGGCATTATCATCACCAACCACAGGAATCAGGTGCTTTGGGGTAAGCGGGTCAGGCAACATGCATGGCAATTTCCGCAAGGCGGAATCCAGCATGGCGAAACCCCCGAGCAGGCGATGTACCGCGAGTTGCACGAAGAAGTCGGCTTGATGCCGGAGCATGTAAAGATACTCGGACGAACCAGGGAATGGATGCGTTACGAGGTTCCGCAGAGCTGGAGCAAACGTGAATCGCGCGGTGGGTATCGCGGGCAAAAACAGATCTGGTTTTTGCTGCTTCTTGTCGGCCGTGATTGCGATGTCTGTTTGCGTGCCAGTTCGCATCCGGAATTTGATGCGTGGCGCTGGAATAATTATTGGCTGGACATCACCGCCGTGATTGAATTCAAGCGTGAAGTTTACACGATGGCACTTAATGAACTGGCCAGTTACCTGCCTTCACCAAAGGGTAATCCGCTACATCTGCAACACGAGCATCGGTAATTGCCTTTAGATATATTGAGGAGAAGGTCTTGATCAAGGAATACAACGCACTGCAAACATACCTGTTGAAAGCAGGTTCTTCTTTTGTGCGTCCGGTGCAAAAATCTCCAGAACGAGTAAAGCTGAGTGATCAGGCTACGATAGTGATGACTGATTTGAGCACGGTCACGGTTGTAAGTGTCCGCGCCAATACATCGATGGACAATGCCAATGCCAAAATGATCCGTTATGGGGTGCGTCTGCTGCTGGTGCTGGACGAAAATGATCAGGTGGCCGGATTGTTGACAGCGAGCGATGTACTGGGTGAAAAACCGATGCGTTTCCTGCAGAACATGGGCGGAACGCATGCAGACATCCTGGTGCGTGACGTCATGACCCATCAACGCGAATTGGAAGTGCTGAAAATCGAAGACGTGCAGAATGCCAAAGTCGGAAATATCGTTGCCAGCTTGAAACATTCCCACCGGCAACATGCGCTGGTAGTCACCGAAGGTGCCGGCGGAGAGCAATCAGTGTGCGGTTTGTTTTCGCTTAACCAAATTGCCCGTCAGTTGGGTGCCCAAATTCAAAGTTTCGTGTTGGCGCATACTTTCGCCGAGATCGAGGCAGTAATCGCGCGTGGCTAAAAAATCCAGAATTGCGAGCATCCGCTGCGCGGACTGCCTGCTTACCCCGCTTCATCCCAGCTGATGCAACTACTAGCCATTCGACTAAGCTGTCATTAAGACGACAGCCAAGTCGCTGGTTATGCTGCGTTGCGTAAAAAATTCTTTGCTTGCATATAACAAGTATGCGGCGCGGCGGAATTTTTTTGCGAGCCGCCGCTACACGGCTTGCCTGCATACCCCTCTTCCGCGCCTAGCATTTGGGCGAACTCTGAATTTTCAGGTGTTCGCTCAGTGTTTTCCGGTGCTGCCGAAACCGCCCGTGCCGCGTTCGCTTAATGGAAATTCTTCCACCAGATTGAACTTCGCCTGCATCACCGGCACGATCACCAGCTGTGCCATGCGTTCCATGGGCATCAGCGTGAACGGTATCTGGCTCCTGTTCCATAGCGAAACGAAAATCTGTCCCTGGTAGTCCGAGTCAATCAGGCCGACCAGGTTGCCGAGCACAATGCCATGTTTATGTCCCAGGCCGGAGCGCGGCAATATCATCGCGGCATAGCCCGGATTGCCCAAATGTATTGCGATGCCGCTGGGAATGAGCTCGCACTGTTTGGGTTGGATAACCATATTGTGTTCAATGCACGCGCGCAAATCGATCCCGGCCGAACCGGCAGTCGCATAGCCCGGCATATGTTCCTGCAACCGATGATCCAGGATTTTGACGTCGACGGGGATGTGTTCTGATGGGAGGATACGTTTCATTTCAGTACTCCATTATTGCGTTGTGCTATGCGCTGCATCAATTGTCTTGCCAGTGTGAGTTTGTCTGCGCGCGGCAGCGTTTGCCTGCCGCTGTCATCGAACAACACCAGTTCGTTGTCATCGCTGCCGACAGCCTGCTGCACAAGGTTGCCAACCAGCAACGGCAGTTTTTTCGCGCGGCGTTTTTGTTCGGCATATTCCGCGAGATTCTCGCTTTCGGCGGCAAACCCCACGCAAAACGGTGGATTGGTCAGGTTGGCAACATAGGCCAGAATGTCGGGATTGGGGACGAGTTCCAGTGTGAGGTTTTTGTCACTCTTCTTGATTTTATGTTTGTTGGGTTGGGCGACACGGTAATCGGCAACCGCTGCCACGCCGATAAAAATATCACAATTGCCGACATGCTGCTTTACCGCCTCGAACATCTGCTCGGCGCTTTGCACATCCACGCCTAGCACGCCCGGCGGCTTGGCAAGCGCGGTCGGGCCGGATACCAGCACCACTTTCGCGCCCAGTTCCTGGGCGGCTTGTGCGATGGCATAACCCATCTTGCCGGAACTGCGATTGGTGATGCCGCGCACTGTGTCTATCGCCTCGTAGGTCGGGCCGGCAGTGATCAGGATATTTTTGCCGGACAGTTTTTTGGGCGGCAGCTGCTTCTGACCGGTATTCTGTAAATACCCGGCAATGTCCCGCGCCAATTGAACCGGTTCCAGCATTCGTCCCAGGCCTTCTTCGCCGCATGCCTGCATACCGCTGTCCGGGCCAAGCACCTGGATGCCATCGGCAATCAGTTGCGCGACATTGCGCTGCGTCGCAGCATTCGCCCACATTTCCCGGTTCATCGCTGGTGCGATGATCAGCGGGCACGCGCGCGCCAGGCACAGTGCGGACAGCAAATCATCTGCAAGCCCATGCGCCAATTTGGCAATGAAATCGGCGCTCGCAGGCGCGATCACGATCGCGTCAGCAGCACGGCTCAGGTTGATGTGCGCCATGCCGTTCGGCACACTCGCATCCCACTGGTCGGTGAATACCGGTTTGCCGGACAGGCCCTGCATCGTGGTCGGGGTGATGAAATGACAAGCCGCTTCGGTCATGACGATCTGCACGTCAGCATCCTGCTTCATCAGCAGACGCAATAGCTCCGCCGCCTTGTAGGCTGCAATCCCGCCGGTAACACCCATCAGCAGGTATTTCTGCGGCACGGTGCGTTTTGTCTGTGCTTGTTTCATAATGCCGCACATATTAACAAGAAACAGCCCGTCTGGGCTGGGAGGGAATATGGCGATCACGGATTGGCCGGAAGGCGAACGGCCGCGCGAGAAACTCTTGACCCGTGGCGCGGCCTCGCTTTCCGATGCTGAATTGCTGGCGATCTTTTTGCGCACCGGGGTGACGGGGAAAAGCGCGGTGGATCTGGCGCGCGAGTTGCTCAACCGGTTTGGCAACTTGACGCAATTATTTGCCACCAGCGAGGCGGAGTTTTGTGCAGTGCACGGTATGGGCCAGGCAAAATTTGTGCAATTACAAGCGGTGCTGGAAATGTCGCGGCGTGCGCTCAAGGAGGAATTGCATCGCGGTGACGCGCTAAACTCGCCGCGTGTGGTGCGAGATTATTTGCAACTATTGCTGGGCGGGCGGCAGCAGGAGGTCTTTCTGGTGCTGTTTCTGGATACCCAACATCGCGTGATCGCCTCTGAGGAGTTGTTCCACGGCACGCTCAGCCAGACCAGCGTGTATCCGCGTGAAGTGGTCAAGCGTGCGCTGGCACACAACGCCGCCGCGGTCATTCTTGCCCACAACCATCCCTCCGGTGTCGCCGAGCCCAGTCAATCGGATCAACTGCTAACCGATGCGCTAAAGCAGGCATTGGGTCTGGTAGATGTGCGAGTTTTGGATCACTTCGTGGTGGCGGTGGGACAAACCCTGTCATTTGCCGAGAAGGGATTGATTTAACGGGCTATGCATACTTGCTTCGCCACTCGTTCATAGATTCAACCACTCATAGGATCGATACTTGGCTGACCTGAAACGATCTGGACCCTCTTTGCCACCTCAACATTTATTCAGACGTGCTTGTATGCGCAGCAGTGCGACAAATGTGCGTTGCATTACCTCATTTATACTCATGCACGCGGGCTCTCGCTGGTTCTGTGCGATAACGTACGGAATGCTCGATAACATTCGAATAGTGTGTCGTTCGGCAGGCAGGTTAGCCGTTTGACATTTCAATACTTTCGGAGAGAATCGATATGGATAACCAATTAAATACCCAAGCATTGATTAATGTGCAGCTTGATAAGCTGCAAGAATTGCAAGCACAACAAAAAAACCTGAAAAAGTTGCAGATAGAATTGGAAAGGATCAATCTTAAAATCAAAAACAAGGATGCACTGTCGCCGGATGACGTCGCATACCTTGGCCAACTCGGATGGCTAACCGCGTTGGCAGTAACGATAGCCAGCATCGCCGTGTTTTAGTTTAATCCCGTTTTTCCTATGTTTTAAGCGAAACGCACTAGAATTGATGCCTTGCACAATGCTCCGGATCGTTTGGCCCATCACACTTGCTTGCAGTGTTTTGAAGAAATGGAATGTGTATATCTCTCGTCACGCACAGCTTGACATAAGGGATTATGGCCAGTTTGATTTCATGGCTTTTGAGTAGCATATGCTTCATGTAAATATTACCTTTCAATAAGTCGAGTTTCTTGCTGAAATGGTTTATTCTTCCAACACTACTGGTAAATTGGGTGGAAGGTGATGAGATTTTCAATATTGGGATGTTGTCTGTTTCCCGCATTGTTGTTGGCGAGCAGCGGGACATACGCTCAGGATGCAAATCCGGTGCAGCGTCAGGCTGCTGCAACGACAATCCGCAAACCGGTTGCAATTAACGCAAACCAAAAGCTGCTTGATGATGCTGAATCCTTGATGAAATCCGGCAAGCCGGACCTCGCCTACAAGCTGCTTGAGCCATTCGAATTTGAACGTTCCGGCGAGGTGCGCTTTGATTACCTGATCGGGATAGCAGCCTTGGATAGCGGCAAACCGGATAAAGCCACGCTGGCCCTGGAACGGGTGCTGGCCGAAGATCCCCGTTATCCCGGCGCACGGATGGATATGGCACGGGCCTATTATCAGCTCGGTGACATGCAGCGCGCAAAGATCGAGTTTGAAACAGTGCTTACTGAAAATCCTTCGGATGCAGCGCGCGTCACCATCCAGAAATATCTGGATGACATTACAGCACGGGAAAACGTCAAGACAACGCAAATCAGCGGATATGTCGATGGAACGGCGGGCCGTGATACCAACGTCAACAATGGTTCCGATTTCCCGAACAATATTATTACTCCCACACTGAATCCGAGTATTACTGAATTGTCCGACAATTATTTTGGAGCAGCCGCAGGCGGTGAAATCAAGCACGATCTGAATGCCAATTTTCAGGTATATGCTGGGGCGGATATAAGCAAGCGCAATTACGTTTTGCAAAATAATTTTGATTCGCTCAGTACCGAAGAGCGTGCCGGCGTGATCTACGGTACGGGAGCTGACCATTACCGGATCGGGGTATCGGGAAGGCAGAACACGCAGGGCGGAGCACAATATTACAATTCATCCGGCGTGAATGCAGAATGGCGCCATGAATCCGATGCCAACAGGCAAGTAAGCCTGTTTGGACAGTATGTGCGGTATCGATATGCCAATAGCGCCTTGCAGGCAAATGACATCAATCAAATCGTTGCCGGTGTCGGTATGCTGAATATATTGGGAAAGGGAAAATCCGCACTGTCAGGAAGTTTGTATGTCGGAACCGAGGATGATGTGGGCCCGGCTACATTGTTGAGACCGGCAGGCGGGCGGACAGATGGTGCAAAACACTTTCTTGGTTTCCGCGCCGGAGGCCAGACGCTCGTGAGCACCAGTGCGAAATTGTTCTTCAGCGCAGGTGAACAGGTTGGTTATTTCAGCGATGTCAATCCACTGATTTCGGCCCACCGACTGGACCGATTGGGTGACCTCACTGTTGGGATGGACTGGTATTTGGGCAATCTGTGGATGGTTCGTCCACAACTGGTGCGTTACATCAATTCGTCGAATGTCACCGCGTATTCCTATGACCGGAATGACTATTCGTTGACGATACGGCGCAATTTCAAATAACCGGAATGGAAGACGCGACATGAAACAGCTGTCCGTCACTTGTCTGCATCGCGACGAACAACGGCATCCGCTATACCGGCAAACCGAACATCACTGATTTATTGGCATTCAGACCGGACCAGCCCGCAATTGCGGGCTTTTTGATGGCTGACCACGATCAAATCCCCTTCGCCAGCTTTGCCGCTTTGCCGATATAGGCTTGCGGCGACAGTTGCAGCAGGCGCTGTTTTTCCGCTTCGGGGATGTCCAGTGTGCTGATGAAGGCTTGCAGCGAGGCGCGGTTGATCCCATCCTTGCCGCGCGTCAATTCCTTGAGCTTGTCGTAGGCGTTCTCGATGTTATAGCGGCGCATCACGGTCTGGATCGGTTCGGCCATCACTTCCCAGCTTGATTCCAGGTCATCGGCGAGGCGGGCGGGGTTGGCTTCCAGCTTGTTCAGCCCCTTCAGGCAGGATTCGTAGGCGAGCAGCGTGTAGCCGAGCGCCACGCCCATGTTGCGCAATACGGTCGAATCGGTCAGGTCGCGTTGCCAGCGGGAAATGGGCAACTTCTCGCTGAGGTGGCGCAGCAATGCATTGGCCAGGCCGAGGTTGCCTTCGGCATTCTCGAAATCGATCGGGTTGACCTTGTGCGGCATGGTGGAGGAACCGACTTCGCCTTTGACCACCTTTTGTTTGAAATAACCGAGCGATATGTAGCCCCAGATGTCGCGGTTCAGGTCGATCAGGATGGTGTTGATGCGCGCGTACGCATCGAACAGTTCCGCCATGTAGTCGTGCGGTTCGATCTGTGTGGTGTACGGGTTGAACACCAGGCCGCGCGCGCTGACAAAACGTTCCGCGAAACCAGCCCAGTCGACGTCCGGATAGGCGGCCAGATGGGCGTTGTAGTTGCCCACTGCGCCGTTGATCTTGCCGAGTATCGCGGTGTCGGCCACGCGCTGTTCGGCGCGCTGCAAGCGGTACACCACATTGGCCATTTCCTTGCCCAGCGTGCTCGGTGTGGCAGTCTGGCCGTGCGTGCGGCACAGCATCGGCAGCTCGGCGTGCTGGTGGGCGATGCTCTTCAACCGGGTGATCAGCACATTCAGCGTCGGGAGCATCACTGCATCGCGGGCAGTCTTGAGCATCAGCGCGTGGCTGAGGTTGTTGATGTCTTCCGAGGTGCAGGCGAAATGGATGAATTCGAGCACCCCGGCAGTTTCCGGGTTGCCCGACAGTTTTTCGCGCAGCCAGTATTCGACGGCTTTCACATCGTGGTTGGTGGTGGCCTCGATGGTCTTGATCGCAAGCGCATCGTCCTCGCAGAAGTTTGCGTTGAGCGCGTCCAGTTGCGCGACAGTGGCGGCGGAAAACGGTGCGATTTCGGCGATATCAGCCTGTGCGCTGAGCGCTTTCAGCCATTCGATTTCGATCAGCACGCGAAAGCGGATCAGGCCGAATTCGCTGAAATAAGTGCGCAACGCATCTACCTTGCCGTGGTAGCGTCCATCCAGCGGGGAGAGGGCGGTTAGTTTGGTGAGTGTGGTCATGATTTAGGTCGGAGCTAATCCAAAGCATGCATTTTACGCGAATCAGTCCGGCCCTTGTTCCGCGAATGAGCTACTTTGTCCGATGATTGCACCGCCCAGGCAAATTTCGCCGTCATAAACCACCACCGATTGTCCGGGTGTGACGGCCCATTGCGCCTCGTCGAAGGCGATTTCACATGCTGGGCCGGAAATGTCTGTCAGGCGGCACGGTGCATCGGCCTGGCGATAGCGCGTCTTGGCCGCGTAGGGATGTTCTATAGAAGGGGCAGCGCCGCTGATCC
This sequence comes from Gallionella sp., assembly GCA_035529955.1. GTDB lineage: Bacteria > Pseudomonadota > Gammaproteobacteria > Burkholderiales > Gallionellaceae > Gallionella. The sequence continues at coordinate 1,965 of DATKVR010000065.1, read as the reverse complement.
AGTGACTGTCCAGCGCGGTCAAACGCTTGCTCAGCAAAGCGGGATGGTCATGCCCCTGCACCACAATCAGGCGATTGTTCGCCATATCCTTGCCAGCCACGAACCACGGTTCGCCCGTTGCTTCCCTGGCGCCACCTATGCCCAGTCCCTGGCGTTGTCCGATGGTGTAGAAAGACAAACCAATATGCTGGCTGACCACCATACCATCCGGCGTGCGCATCTCGCCCGGCTGGGTGGGCAGGTAGCGACTCAGAAACTCACGGAACGGCCGCTCGCCGATGAAACAGATGCCGGTGCTGTCGCGCTTGGCGTGATTGGACAAGCCATGTTGCTCGGCAATGCTGCGCACCTGGGATTTCAACAGCTTGCCCAGCGGAAAAATCGCATGGCTCAACTGCTTCTGGTCCAGTCGATGAAGGAAGTAACTCTGATCCTTGCTGGCGTCGCTGGCCTTGAGCAATTGAAACAGGCCATCGGTTTCGCGCACTTGCGCGTAATGTCCTGTGGCAATGGTGTCCGCACCGAGTTGCATGGCATGGTCGAGAAAGGCCTTGAACTTGATTTCGGCATTGCACAGGATGTCGGGGTTGGGTGTGCGGCCGGCCTGGTATTCGCGCAGGAAATCGCCAAATACACGTTCCTTGTATTCTTTGGAGAAGTTGACTGCCTCGATGGGGATACCGATGGTGTCCGCGACCGACACCGCGTCCAGCAAGTCCTGGCGCGACGAGCAATACTCGTCGTTGTCGTCATCTTCCCAGTTCTTCATGAACAGGCCGACCACATCGTAGCCTTGCTGCTTGAGCAACAATGCGGTTACGGAAGAGTCCACCCCGCCGGACATGCCAACCACGATACGCTTAGTCATAGTGGACCAGCAGGTCGAGGGGGTAGCGCTTCCCCGCAATATAATCCTCGATACAGCGCAAAATCAGCGGGCTGCGATGGCGCGCCCGGGTGGCGCGGATTTCTTCGTGCGATAGCCATAGTGTTTGAATTATACCGCTGTCCAGCTTTCGACCGGACTCATGGCCGGCGATCATGCCGGTGAACGCGAAACGCAGGTAGGTGGTATCCGATTCCCCGGAATGCCAGCGATAGATGCCGAGCAGGTGCTGCGGAACAAAGAGATAGGCCGATTCTTCCAGCGTTTCGCGAACCACGGCGGTGAGAAGCGATTCTCCGGCTTCCAGATGCCCGGCAGGCTGGTTGTAGCGTAAACCCTGTGAGGTTTCCTCTTCGACCAGCAGGAATTTCCCCTCCTGCTCAATCACGGCGGCGACAGTGACATTGGGCTTCCAGATCATTTCGTACTCCACAAATAAAAAAAGCAGGGTTTCCCCTGCCTTTTTTAAGCTTGTGCCGGTATTACTTGGCTGCTGCTGGTTCTTCAGCTTTCATTGCTTTCTTGGCTTTGTGTGCTTTTTTAGCTTTGTGTGCTTTTTTAGCTTTGTGCTCTTTTTTAGCTTTGTGCTCTTTCTTTTCCGTCTTTGCTTCAGACTTTGCTGGGGCGGCCATCGCTGCACCAGCGGCAGGTGCAGCTGCATCAGCGGCAACAGCGGTGAAAGAAACAGCTGCGAATACAGCGGCGACCAGTAACGATAACAGTTTGCTCATTGTGAACTCCAATTTATAGTAGATTAATAAACGTTTAAGACACTACCGTGTCAGAGCATATAACGCACCGAAGATTTGTTCGGTTGACACCGGTGAACGGCATTATTCACGGAACAACGCGAATCCCGAATTGGGGATTAAAATCAAGCGCTGTTTTGCAAGGGATATCGGAAGCGATAACCGGCCATCCCTGAAAGATAAAATGACGCTTATTGGTGCCGGGGGAGGGACTCGAACCCTCACACCATTTCTGGCACCGGATTTTGAGTCCGGCGCGTCTACCAGTTCCACCACCCCGGCTAAGCGGGCCGCATTATCCCTGAAGCAACGTGCCATATCAACCGGATT